>JALAGR010000118.1 GCA_022712335.1 Pediococcus sp.
TAATAAGTCTAATATTAGTGACCTCAAAGGGCAAGTAATAATCCAATTAATTATTTACTATTTAAAATATTAGGAGCAACTTCTTTTAAATTCATAGAGATCGGAGTACCTTCAGATTCGACATCAACAAGGAAACTACCATTGGAATAACGTTCATTTAATGGATGTTCTACCGGTAAAATATCATGAATTAATCCACGAGAAGTTTTCACTTCGAATGCTTCACCTGGTTCCACAATTTCGATGTCAGCAACCCGATGCGGATCTTTCTTAAGTTCTCTTAAGATTTGGACCCCTCGACGAGCACGACTAGTAACACTGATTTCGCTAACCTTCATTTTCTTGAATGAACCACGATTAGTAATCAATCCAATTTGATCATTTTCGTTAACCAAGACGAAATTAGCAATCTCATCTTCACGGAGATCCATTGATTTAACCCCAGCTGCTCGAGCACCAACTTCTGGAATCTCAATTAAATCATAACGAAGCCCGTAACCATTACGAGTAGCTAAAAGAATCGTTTCTTTTTGAACTTGTGACGTTAATTTAGCGACATTCACAACTTTAGCATCGTCTGATTTGAGCTTAATGTACATAGCAGCTTTTTTACGATATGTCCGTCCTGGCTTGAAATCTTTCAAGCTCGTACGTTTAATATAACCGTCACTTGTAGCAATCAAGAATGACACAGGTTCGTCAAAATTCTTAACATCAAAAGCCCTAAGGATAATTTCATCATCTGCTAGTCCAATTGCTTGAGAAATATGTTCTCCAGTATCTTTCCAACGTGTTTCCATAATTTCATGGACCGGACGATAAATTAAGTTCCCCTTATTCGTTAACATCAACAAATGATCAAGCGTATTCAATTCTTTTTTGAAGACCGTAAAGTCGCCTTCCTTAAGGCCGTCTTCTTCAGCAGAAGCTTTGTAAGAACGAAGACTACTACGCTTCAAATAGCCTGATTGACTAACTAATACCATCACTTGTTCTTCAGGAACCGTAATTGTTCGGTCAACAACTAACTCTTCAATATGTTCTTGAATTTCAGATAAACGAGGTGTGGCATAGCGCTTCTTAACTTGACGAAGTTCAGCTGCTAAAACCTTAGAAAGTTCGTCAGGATTATTAAGAATGTTGTTAAACTCAGCAATTGAATCATTCAATGCTTTGGCTTCACTCTTAAGCTCCGTCACGTCGGTATTAGTCAACCGATAAAGTTGTAATGACACGATTGCTTCAGCTTGACGGTCAGTGAAATCAAACCGCGTAATCAAGTTTTGTTTAGCGTTCTTCTTATCTTTACTACCACGAATCGTTTTAATAACTTGGTCTAAGATGGAAAGAGCTTTGATTAAACCAGCAACGATGTGCAAGCGATCTTCAGCCTTTTTCAAATTAAACTTAGTTCGTTTCGTGATGACTTCTTTTTGGAAATCAACGTATGATTCAATGATGGCTTTGAGTCCCATTCGTTCAGGGCGCAACTTATTAATCGCAACCATATTGAAATTGTAAGAAACCTGTAAATCCGTGTTTTTAAATAAGTAATTCAAAATTCCACGAGCATCCACATCTTTTTTCAATTCAATCGCAATTGAAAGCCCGTCACGGTCAGATTCATCACGAACTTCCGCGATTCCATCAACCTTTTTCATCACTCGAATTTCATCAATTTTCTTAACTAGTAAAGCTTTGTTAACTTCGTAAGGAATTTCTGAAACCAAAATTTGTTTTTTATTACCGCGAATTTCTTCCACTGATGTTTTAGAGCGAACTACAATGCGACCTTTACCAGTTTGATAAGCCTGTTTAAGTCCATTGACCCCTTGGATAATACCACCAGTTGGGAAATCCGGTCCTTTAACAAATTCCATTAGCTTTTCTAACGAAGGATTAGGATGCTTAATGGTATAAAGAACAGCATCGATGACTTCACCCAAGTTATGAGGTGGAATTTCAGTTGCATAACCAGCTGAGATTCCGGTTGCCCCATTGACGAGTAAATTTGGAAAACGAGCCGGTAAAACGGTTGGTTCGTATTCCGTATCATCAAAGTTTAAAACCATATCAACAGTTTCTTTGTCGATATCGCTCAACATTTCTTCAGATGCTTCGCTCAAACGAGCTTCGGTATAACGCATTGCAGCAGGAGGATCGTTATCAATTGAACCATTGTTACCATGCATTTCGATTAATGGAACCCTAAGTTTCCAATCTTGACTCATTCGTACCAAAGCTTCATAAATCGAGGTATCACCATGGGGATGAAAATTACCCATTACGTTACCAACTGATTTTGCTGATTTTCTGAAAGCTTTATCGTGCGTGTTACCATCTTTATTCATTGCAAAGAGGATTCGACGCTGAACAGGTTTTAACCCATCTCGAACGTCAGGAAGAGCACGTTCTTGAATGATGTATTTTGAGTATCTTCCAAAACGATCACCCATAATGTCTTCAAGAGCAAGTTCTTGAATTTTAGATTGATTATCAGCCATTCGTATTCCCCTTCTAGTTGTTTTCTAAATCAAGTTTAATTTCTTCAAAAGTTTCGTTTTGAGTATTAGTTGATTCGTCGTCTTCATGTTCGTGCTTTACAGCTTCGTTATCTAGTAGACTACCATCTTCTTCAAGCGTAAATGCCACGTTACTTTCGATCCACTTACGACGAGGTTCAACTTTATCACCCATCAACGTCGTTACTCGGCGTTCTGCCAAAGTATCATCGTCAATGCGGACTCGAACCAATGTTCTAGTATCTGGATTCATCGTTGTTTCCCAAAGTTGATCCGCATTCATTTCACCTAAACCTTTGAAGCGTTGAAGTGAGAATCCACGTCCAATTTTTTTGCTAGCACTTTCGAGTTCTTCATCTGTCCATGCGTATTCGATTTGAACCTTCTTATTAAGCCCTTTTTGAAGCTTGTAAAGAGGTGGCAAGGCAATATAAATTTTTCCTGCATCAATCATCGGACGCATGTACTTGTAGAAAAATGTCAAAAGTAACGTCTGAATATGGGCACCATCGGTATCCGCATCAGTCATGATGATTACTTTGTCATAGTTACTATCTTCAACGTTGAATTCGGTACCAACTCCGGCACCAATCGTATAAATAATCGTGTTAATTTCTTCATTTTTGACGATGTCTTGTAACTTAGCCTTTTCAGTATTCAAAACCTTACCACGTAAAGGTAGGATAGCTTGGAATTTACGGTTACGACCCTGCTTAGCACTACCACCGGCAGAATCCCCTTCGACTAGGAACAATTCGTTTTTCTTAGAATTCTTAGATTGTGCTGGGGTTAACTTACCAGATAAAATTCGTTCCTGTTTCTTTTTACGCTTACCAGTTCGTGATTCATCACGAGCTTTACGTGCAGCAACTCGGGCTTCACGAGCGTTAATTGCCTTACGTACAAGCTGTTGAGCGAACTCCCCGTTTTCCATTAGGAAGAAACCTAGTTGTTCACTTACCACGGCATCGGTGATGGGACGTGCTTCTGGTGTACCTAGTTTTTCTTTAGTTTGTCCTTCAAATTCAAGCAATTCTTCTGGAATACGAACTGAAATAACTGCAGAGAGTCCTTCACGAACGTCAGAACCTTCTAAATTTTTGTCTTTTTCTTTTAAAAGTCCCATTTTACGGGCAAATTCGTTAAAGGCTTTCGTCCAACCTGAACGCATCCCCACCTCATGGGTACCACCATCACGCGTACGAACATTATTAACGAATGATAAAATTGTTTCAGAATAACCATCGTTGTATTGACCGGCAATTTCAACTTCGATGCCATTCTTTGTACCATCAAAGTACATGATGTTACCGAGGGTATCCTTATCTTCGTTAAGGTAGTCGACGAACTGCTTGATACCTTCATCATAAAGGTATTCTTCACTTTGTTCGTGACCTTCGCGTTTATCAGTTAACGTGATTTTTACTCCACGTAATAGAAAAGCTGATTCGCGTAAACGGACGGCCAGTGTATTGAAATTGAACACGGTCGTCGTAAAGATTTCCTTGTCCGGTTTAAATGTGACAGTTGTACCATTTTTGTTAGTCGTTTTACCAACTTTTTTTAAAGTGCCAACGGGGTGTCCACCATTGACGAAAGTTTCTTCATATTTTACTTTATCACGTACAATCTCAACGGTTAGTTTTTCGGACAATGCATTAACAACACTAGCACCAACACCATGAAGTCCACCGGATGTCTTATAACCACCCTGTCCAAATTTCCCACCGGCATGAAGCACGGTAAAAATAACTTCAGGTGTAGGCTTGCCAGATTTATGCATCCCCACCGGCATTCCGCGTCCGTGATCGGTAACGGTAATGCTGTTGTCTGCTTGGATTGTAACGTTAATTTCTTTTCCATAGCCACCGAGAGCTTCATCTACGGCGTTATCGACGATTTCGTAAACTAAATGATGTAGTCCACGTCCATCAGTCGAACCAATATACATACCAGGTCGCTTACGAACTGCTTCGAGTCCTTCTAAGACCTGGATGGATGAATCATCATATGATGTTTTACTTGTTTTTGCCATTCATGTTACTCCTTTAAGGTCAGTACTATTATCATAACTTATTTTTAAACTGATGAAAACATTTCGATAAATGTTATAATACTGCATTGTTACTGTAATTTATTACAA
>JALAGR010000119.1 GCA_022712335.1 Pediococcus sp.
AAATAGCCCCAAAAACGATCAAATGTGCTATCATAAAACCGTACTTAGAAAACGCTTCCAATAGCGCGATGAGGGGGTTTAGATTGTGCGATTTGTCACATTTATGGGAACAGATGCGTATACTAATATTGCAACGGATACGTGGCTACTAAATAACTTGAATTCAAAGGAGCCAGTATTTGCACTTTGGCAAAATAATAATGCCATTATTGTTGGTCAAAACCAAAATACTTTTGGTGAAGTCAACCAAGATTTTGTTGACGAACATAATATTGAGGTCGTTCGTCGGGTAACCGGCGGTGGAGCAGTTTACCATGATTTAGGAAATCTGAACTTCACTTTATTCGTCCCAATCGAATCAGCAGCTAATGTTGATTTTAAGAAATTCTCAGAACCAGTTTTGAAAGCTTTACATACTTTGGGAATTCCAGCCGAAGCTTCAGGTCGAAACGACTTGTTAGTTAACGGCAAGAAGATTTCTGGTGTAGCACAACGCTATGCTAATGGATATCTCATGCACCATGGAACGTTACTTTTTGATAGCAACGTCGACACCATGGTTCGTTCCTTGAACGTAGCGGATGAAAAGTTCATTTCAAAAGCTGCTAAATCGGTCCGAAGCCGAGTAGGAATGATTAAAGACGCTGCCCCTGAAGGGTTGACGCTACAAGATTTCTGGGACGCAGTTCAATATGAATTGACTGACCACGGAAAAGATAAAGAAATCGTGTTAACGCCTGCTCAAAAACAGGAAATTATTCGCTTAACAGCTGATAAATTTTCAACCTGGGACTGGAACTACGGACGTTCACCAGAATTTAACTTCAACAACCATGCCAAATACGATGGTGGAATTATTGAAGTTCAAGTTCAAGTTGACGCCGGAATCATTCAAGACATTAATTTCACGGGTGATTTCCTTGGTTTACGCGATTGGCGTGAAATTAAGGACCAGTTCATTGGATTACCGTTTGAAACAGCTGAAATTAAGCCAGTATTTGAACGTAACCATGAAGGACAGTACTTCGGAAACATAACGGATGATGAATTAATTAAATTATTTGAAGCTTAGGAGGTTTAGTTATGGCTATAACAGATGACAACAAACAAGTGTTAGATTTTAATCTTCAAATGGAAAAACAAGAAAATAGTTTTCCAATGCTACAAGTTCTAAACAATGATGGTGAAATCGTCGATCAAGACGCTTTAAAGGAAGCAGGGTTGGATGACGACCAACTCGTTGAACTTATGAAACAAATGGTATTTAGCCGTGTGTTACACGAACGTTCAACTAAATTAGCAAAACAAGGCCGTCTAGGATTCTACGCTCCAACAATTGGTGAAGAAGCTTCTCAAATCGCTTCTAACTACGCTTTTGAAAAAGGTGACTGGCTCTTCCCAGGTTACCGTGATATTCCACAATTAGTAATGAAGGGATGGCCAATTTACAAAGCATTCTTATGGTCACGTGGACATTACGAAGGAAATGAATTTGAAGACGTAAATGGTTGGATGCCACAAATTATCATTGGTGCTCAATACGTTGAAGCTGCTGGAGCTGCAGTAGGTTTGAAGATGCGTAAACAACCAAATGTTGCTTATGCTTACACTGGTGATGGCGGTACTTCTCAAGGTGATTTCTACGAAGGTATGAACTTTGCTGGAGCTTACAATGCACCAGCTGTATTCTTCTCACAAAATAATGAATACGCTATCTCAACACCACGTAAACTTCAAACTAAGGCTCCACACCTTGCAGCTAAAGGTTGGGCAGCCGGACTTCCAAGTCTAGTTGTTGATGGAATGGATCCAATCGCAATGTACTTGGCAGCTAAGAAAGCACGTAAATGGGCTGTTGATGGTAACGGACCTGTATTTATTGAAACAATTACAAACCGTTTGGGCGCTCACTCAATGTCTGGTGATGATCCTCTTCGTTATCGTTCACAAGAAGATATCGACGAATGGTCAAAGAAAGAACCACTCATTCGTTTCAGAAAATATCTCGAAGGACTCGGACTCTGGTCAGAAGAAATCGAAAACGACTGGATGGAAGTTGTTAACGCTCAAATCGATGATGGCGTAAAACAAGCTGACGGAATCGACAAACAAAAGATTTCAGACTTTATTGAACAAACATTAGAAGTTCCAGGACAAGCTGCACAAGAACAAATCAACAAATTTAGAGGGGAGGGCAAGTAATCATGGCACAAAAAACTTATATTCAAGCGATTACAGAAGCTCAAGACTTGGCACTTGCTAACGATGAAAATGTAGTTATTTTCGGTGAAGACGTTGGTAAAAATGGTGGTGTATTTAGAGCAACCGATGGACTCCAAGAAAAATATGGAGAAGACCGTGTCTTCAACACACCATTAGCAGAAAGTGGAATCGGTGGTATGGCAATCGGAATGACAACCCAAAACTACCGTCCAATTATGGAAATTCAATTCTTCGGATTTGTATATGAAGTAATGGATTCACTTGCAGGACAAATGGCACGTGGACGCTTCCATTTCCATGGAACACGTACATTCCCAATCGTAGTTCGTTCTCCTTATGGTGGAGGAACTAAGACACCGGAAATGCATGCTGATTCATTAGAAGGTTTAGTGGCACAAACACCAGGACTTCGCGTGGTTATGCCTGCTACACCAGCTGATGCTAAGGGATTGCTCCTCTCAGCTGTTGAAAGTGACGATCCAGTAATCTTCCTCGAAAATCTTCGTCTATATCGTTCAATTCGTGGTGATGTTCCTGAAGGTTATTACACAACACCTTTGGACAAAGCTAACGTAATTCGTGAAGGTAAAGACGCAACTATCATCACATATGGTGGTATGGTGCACACAAGTTTATCAGCTGCTGAAGAACTTGCTAAAGAAGGTATCGATGTTGAAGTTGTTGATTTAAGAACAGTTAGTCCTCTTGACCTTGATACAATTGGCGCAAGTGTTGAAAAAACTGGTCGTGTCGTTGTAGCTCAAGAAGCTCAACGTCAAGCTGGTATCGGCGCAATGGTGATGAGTGAAATCAGTGAACGTTTCATCATGAGCTTGAAAGCACCAATCGGACGTGTAGCTGCTCCAGATTCAGTATATCCATTTGCTCTAGCTGAAAATGAATGGCTACCAAAGGAAGATGATATCATCGAAAAGGTTAAGGAGGTCGTGAACTTTGACTGAAATTTTTAAGATGCCAGATATTGGCGAAGGAATGGCTGAAGGCGAAATTGCAAACTGGTTAGTAAAGGTCGGCGATACGATCAAAGAAGAGGATGCAGTCGCAGAAGTCCAAAATGATAAGTTATTACAAGAAATCCTTTCTCCATACGGTGGAACAATCACAAAGCTTTTTGTAGAAGCAGGCACCGTGGTTAAAGTTGGTGAACCATTGATTGAATTTGATGGTGACGGCAGTGGCGCTAGCGCTGGTGGTGAAGCTCCGAAAGAAGAACCAGCACCTGCTCCAACTCCAGAGCCAGAAGCACCTGCAGCACCTGTTGCACCCGCAGCTCCAGCAACGCCTGAAGTAACTAAAGTGGGCGCAGAATACACATCAAATGGTCAATTGCTAGCAATGCCATCAGTGCGTGAATATGCTAGAAAACATGATATTGATTTGACACAAGTACCAGCAACTGGACGTCATGGTCATATCACAATGGCTGATGTTGAAAACTTCACAGCTAGTCCTGCTCCAGCACCACAAGCAAGTCCAGCTCCAACTGCTACTCCAGAACCAGCAGCTGCACCTGCAACACCAAGTGCACCCGCAGCTCCAGCTAAACCAGCTGAGGTTAAAGCTGGTCGTGTTCCACTTTCACCAGTACGTAAAGTGATTGCTAAGACTTTGACTAACCAAGTCCAAACAATTCCACACGTAACAGTAATGGATGAAGTAGAAGTTTCTAAGTTGATGGATCTCCGTGATCAATTCAAAGAACAAGCAAAACAAAAAGGTTACAAGTTAACTTATATGCCATTTGTTGCTAAAGCTCTTGCAGGTGCAGCACGTAAGTACCCTGAACTTAGCGCAATGGTTGATATTGAAAACCAAGAAATTGTTTACTATGAAGATACAAATGTCAGCTTTGCTGTTGATACTGATAACGGACTTTTCGTACCAAACGTTAAGAATGTTAAATCAAAATCAATTATGGAAGTTGCTCAAGAAATTGATGATATGGCAATTCGTGGCCGTGCCGGCGACTTGAAGCCAGATGAACTTAAGGGTGGTACAGTTACAATCACTAACATTGGTTCAGAAAGTGGAAGTGGATTCTTCACACCAATCATCAATCCAGGTGAAAGCGCAATTCTTGGAATTGGCCGAATCCGCAAAACACCAATTGTTAACGAAGATGGTGAGTTAGCAGTTGGAAATACATTGAAACTATCACTTAGCTTTGACCACCGCCTCATTGACGGCGCTCTAGCACAAAAAATTATGAATGAGCTGAAGGCACTTTTGAGTAACCCTGCCTACATGCTAATGGAGGTGTAGTCATGGTTGTTGGTACACAAGCAATTAACGTTGATACTTTAATTATCGGATCAGGCCCCGGCGGATACGTTGCCGCTATCCGGGCAGCTGAACTAGGTCAAAAAGTTGTTATTGTTGAACGTGATTATATTGGTGGAGTTTGTTTGAATGTTGGATGTATTCCATCAAAAGCTTTGATTCAAGCTGGTCATCTCTACTCAACTTTGCAACATGGAAATCCATTTGGTGTTTCAGTAGAAGATTCAAAACTTGATTTTGCTAAAACTCAAGAATGGAAACAAACCAAAGTCGTTAACCAATTGACTGGTGGAGTTGAGTTGCTACTCAAAAAGCATAAAGTTGAAATTGTGCGTGGAGAAGCTTACTTCAATGATAACGAAACGGTTAATGTCATCAGTGGTGATGATTCGCATGTATATCAATTCAAGAGAGCTTTGATTGCAACGGGTTCCCGTCCAGTCGAAATCCCACACTTTAAGTTCAGCGGGCGTGTGATTGACTCGACTGGTGCACTAAACTTGAAGGATGTTCCAGAACATCTCATCATTATCGGTGGTGGTGTTATTGGAGCAGAACTTGCCGGAGCATACATGAACCTTGGTTCAAAGATCACAATTATTGAAGGTCTTGACCACATTCTAAATGGCTTTGATGGCGAATTGATTCAACCAGTTTTGAATAACTTCAAGAAAAATGGTGTTGAAATTGTCACAGAAGCTACTGCCGTTGAGGCAAACCAAACTGACAAAGATGTTACGGTAACTTATGAAGTTGATGGAACAACTAAGACAGTTACGGGTGACTACTGCTTAGTTTCAGTAGGTCGTCGTCCTAACACAGACCAACTTGGTTTGAACAACACTAACATTAAGCTCAGCAAACGTGGTTTGATTGAAGTTAACGATTCAATGCAAACATCAGTTAAACACATCTACGCTATTGGTGATGTGGTTGCCGGACCTGCACTAGCTCATAAGGCTAGCTTTGAAGCTAAGGTTGCTGCAGCAGCAATGGGCGGTGACGATGCACATGATACACATTACGCATTGCCAGCTGTTGCTTACACAAACATCGAATTGGCTACAGTAGGTGAAACACCACAATCAATTGCTGAAAAGAAATTGGATGCTAAATCAAGCAAATTCCCATTTGCAGCAAGTGGACGTGCTATGACAATGGACCAAACTGAAGGATTCATCCGTTTGATTACGGATAACCCAACGGGCGGTATCATTGGAGCACAAATCGTGGGACCAGAAGCTTCTAACTTGATTTCAGAATTAACGTTAGCAATCGAAAATGGTTTGACGATTAAGGATATCGAATTGACGATCCATCCACATCCAACATTGGGTGAAGAAATTATGGATGCGGCCGAATTGGCAGCAGGATTACCAATTCATATTTAAACAAGAATACGGAGAAAGATGTTCTGGGTTTGAGGATTAGCCTAGTCACGTGCAATATCTCGTGATTTTCGAGATGTTGTGTGCGACGTAGCTAAACGAAGAACGTAATCTTTCGAAGTTCAACTAAAGGATACGGAGAAAATTGGGTAAGTATTGAGGATTAACCTAGTAAGGCGCAATGACCCGTGATTTGCGGGGCGTTGTGCATTACGTAGTTAACCGGAGAGGCTTGATTTTTGAAGTTCAACTACAGTCATAAGTAACAAAACGGACCTATCCCTGACATGCCAGCTAAGGGGTAGGTTCTTTTGTTTGAATTTGGAGATTTTAAAAATAGTTAAAGGTATATAATAAATTTAATTCTAAAAGAGATTTAAGAGGAGGAGTTAGCTTTGAAAGCTTGGCGAGTAAGTAGTTGGTGTTTTTTCTTGATTTTTGTGGTCGGAACAGTATTTCTGTGGTTCAGAAAAACAGATGGTACGGGGATCCAAAATAGTTCAGCTAATCAGATAGTTTCAATTGGAATCTGGATTGTTTTGTTTATCATTGTCCTGATTGCACACTTGATATGGCGCTTCTCCTTAAGAAAAAGATAGTTTCAAAACAACATAAATCATCTATCCGAGTTTGACTTTCAAACGTAGATAGGTGATTTTTTTAAAACGTACCTGTTGACTTTAAAATAACAAGTGTTAAGATGAAGTTGTTGATAATAAAAGAACAAGTTAAAAAGGAGATATTAATTATGAAATATGCAATTACTGCTGCAACTGGAAATTTTGGACAGACTGCGGTGAAAGAATTAATTAATTTAGTTGGCAAGGAAAACGTGGTGGCGATTGTTAGAGATATCGCTAAAGGGCAAAAAGTTTTACCAGAAGGTATTGAACTTCGCCAAGGAAACTACGATGATGAAGCTTCGCTGGAAACGGCATTAAAGGGGATTGACCGGTTGCTCTTTATTTCTTCTCAACCAGGTGGTAAAGTAGCTCGTGGAACTCAACACCAAAATGTTGTTACAGCGATTAAAAATGCGGGTGTTGATTTTGTAGCCTATACTAGTTTTCCCAATGCTCAAGCATCAACCAGTGCTTTGGCAGGCGACCATCGACTAACTGAAAATTTGATTAAAGAACAGGGCATCAAGCATTCATTCTTACGAAATAACTGGTATCTCCAAAATGAAATGGGCTTCCTTCAAAGTGGAGCTGCTGACCAGACGACAACGTACTGGACTGGTAACCAAGCGGGATGGGCTTTGGAACGCGAATACGCAGAAGCTGCAGCTAAAGTGCTCACGATGGATAATCCAGATGACGTTTACGAATTTACCGGAAAAATTCGCTCGTTTGTTGAATTAGGTGCCGCATTACAAGAAGCAACTGGCAACCATTTTGAAGTTAAGCAAGTAACTAAGGATGAATACCAAGCTCAACTTCAAGCTTCTGGTTTGGATGAAGCAACGGCAGCACTATTTACTTCATTCCAAGACCCAATCGAAGACGGTTCTCTAAATCAAAAGTCAGACGATTTAACAAAAGTTCTCGGTCACGAATTAACTAGTTTGCCAAAGGCGATTAATGAAATTTTAAAATAAAATTTAGGTGGTAAACATGAAATATTCCTACAAGTTAAGCGATGCAATCCACATTTTAACGTACTTGATTATCTACAAGGACGGCGATCTATCAAGTAAAATGATTGCGGCTAGTATTGAATCTAACGCTAGTACGGTCAGAAATTTGATGTCAGATTTGCGAAGTGCTGGACTAATTACAACTCGAGCAGGGAGTGCGACGCCTGCGCTAAGTATTGCGCCAGAAAAAATCAGTATTTTAGACGTTTATAAGGCGATTAATATGGATCACGACTTGTTGCACATCGATCCAAAAACCAATCCTCAATGTGTAGTGGGAGGCAATATTCAGGCTGTATTGGATGATGCATATACTGAAATTCAACAAAGTGCTTTCCAGAAAATGGATGAAATTACCATTGCTGATATTACCGAAGGAATTTTGCAACGCCATCAACAAAGTTAATAATTTTTAATTACTAAAGAATAGTGATAATGAC
>JALAGR010000120.1 GCA_022712335.1 Pediococcus sp.
GATCACGTCATGGATATGGATTTATCCGATGTTGAAGTGGGTCAAACGGTTCGTGTGTTGGCTGGTGAACAAATTCCAACAGACGGAAAAGTGGTCTCAGGATCAACGAAGGTAAACGAATCGTTGGTTACAGGTGAAGCACGTTTAATTGATAAAAAAGAGGGAAGCCAAGTAATTGGTGGAGCGGTCAATGGTGATGGAGTGATCGAAGTTGAAGTTACCGGAACTGGCGAAAGTGGATATTTGTCGCAAGTGATGAAGTTGGTCAATGATGCACAAAAGTCGAAGTCCAAGGCGGAAAGCTTAGCTGACAAGGTTGCTTCATGGTTATTTTACGCAGCGTTAGTTGTAGGAATAATTGCGTTTATCGCCTGGGTTCCACAAGGGCTAGATGTCGCATTTGAAAGAATGGTAACGGTCTTTATTATTGCTTGTCCCCATGCACTTGGACTTGCAATCCCGCTTGTAGTAGCACGAAGTACAAGCATTGCTGCAACAAACGGTCTGTTGGTTCGTAATCGTCAGGCAATTGAAGAAGCTAAAAAAGTTAAGTATGTGTTAATGGATAAAACGGGAACATTGACAGAAGGAAAGTTCACCGTTAACGCGGTTAAAAGTTACACTGAAAAGTTAAATCAAGATGATATTTTGGCCTTGATGGCAAGTCTAGAAGAACATTCAGACCATCCTTTGGCATCTGGAATTAAAGTAGCAGCTAAAAAATTAACGCAAGAAATTAAACCAGCCCGTGATGTTTCAACTCAAAAAGGGGTTGGTTTAACGGGAACAATCGCAGATCAAAAATATCAAATCGTTAACGCTTCTTATTTGAAGAAGAATGCGATTGAGTTTGATCAAAAAGACTTTGAAAAATGGAGTACTGCTGGAAATTCAGTTTCATACTTGTTAAAAGAAAACCAGATACTCGGAGGCTTAGCTGAAGGGGATCAAATTAAAGAAAATGGAATATCTTTTATTAAAGAATTAAAACAATTAGGCTATGTACCAGTAATGTTAACGGGTGATAACCAAAAGACTGCTGAAAAAATTGCGGCAAGCCTACAAATTGATGAATGGCATGGCGAATTGTTACCGGAAGATAAATTAAAATTACTTGAAAAGTATCAACAACAAGGCAAAGTAATCATGGTCGGCGACGGGGTCAATGATGCACCAAGTCTTGCGAAAGCTAACATTGGGATTGCGATTGGTGCAGGGACAGACGTTGCTATCGACTCTGCCGACGTTGTTCTAGTACACAGTGACCCAAGCGATATTTTGAACTTCTTAAAATTAGCCCAGGCAACTAATTCTAAAATGGTCCAAAATCTCTGGTGGGGTGCGGGATATAACCTCTTTGCAATTCCGTTAGCTGCTGGAATTTTAGCACCAATTGGTTTTATTTTGAGCCCAGCTGTAGGTGCAGTGTTGATGTCACTTTCGACGGTGATTGTGGCGTTAAATGCACTAGCATTAAAGATTAAGTAAAAAGTTAGTTAGTAAAAGGCTTACATTGCAAAATGCGTGTAAACTCGGTGTTTCCTAGTATATAATTGGCATATAAAACCAATGGGGGATATGCTGATGGGTGTAGAAAAATCATTAATTTTAGTTAAGCCAGATGGAGTTCAATACGGGCACATCGGACATGTACTTTCAAGAATTGAAAATCGTCGTTATGAAATTAAAGCTTTGAAAATGGTGAATGCGACTAAAGAACAGTTGTGTGAACATTATTCTCAATTAGTGGATAAGCCATATTATCCAGGGATTGAAGAATTTATGATTAGTGGACCAATTGTTGCGATTATTGCTGAAGGAGACGAAATAATCGAAACTTTCCGTAAAATGGCTGGTCCAACGAATCCAAGTGAAGCAATGTCGGGAACGATTCGTGGGGACTTTGCAAGATCATGGGGTCCTGGACCAATCAAAAATGTCGTTCATAGTTCTGATAGTGTGGAAAGCGCTGAAAGAGAAATTAAAATTTGGTTTCCAGAGCGAGTTAATACTGAAAACTAATTGAAATAACAACTAAAAGTTACGCAAGTAGATGTTTTAATCAGCTTGCGTAGCTTTTTTACTTAGGAATCAAAATATTTGACGACAACCCTAGAGGTGACTAACATTATAGGTGTAGATGAAGTACAAGACTTCACCAATAATTTAGAAAGGGGTTTTGTTTTATGGCTAATGAAATGATGAATCGTAGGAATGATATGTGGGACCCATTTTTTGACCGTTTATCGCGTGGATTTTTCAACAACGGCTGGAATGGAACCTCAAACATGTTGAAAACTGATGTGAGTGAATCAGCTTCCGAGTATAACGTTAAAATTGATGTTCCGGGAATTGATAAGAAAGACATCAAGTTGGATTATCGAGATGGTGTTCTAAATGTTGAAGTTAAAAAAGATAGTTTCGCTGATCATGAGGACGAGGATCATAATGTGACAATGACCGAACGAAGCTATGGGGTAATGAGTAGAAGTTACGCACTACCAAGGGTTAACTCAGATGGAATCAAAGCTAAAGTCGATAATGGTGTTTTAAATATCACGTTGCCTAAAGCTGCTGATGAATCTGATGCAAAAATTGAAATTCAATAAGATTAAGCAAAAAGAGAGTTCACTGTATTTTTACAGTGGACTCTCTTTTTTAATCAGGATCGCCATCTTCGATTTTCATCAAGCGTGGTTTTCCGTAATAATAACCTTGGCGTAAATCAATCTGCATTGAGTCAGCCCAATCGTTATCACTTTCATTATCGATGCCTTCGAGAACGAAACGTAAAGAATGTTTTTGAGCTAGGTCGCGCCAAAACGAAACAGTTTGCTTAGTTTCAGCTTGATCGAGGTTTTCTTTGTAGTTTTGAAGTGCGTATTTTAATTCGCTAGTGAAGGGTAATAGTGGCTCAATCTCAGGCCACGTATTGATCCCACTGCCAACATCGTCTAAACAAAATTCGATCCCCAAATCGTTTAAATGCTGGGCAGTTTTAATTAATTCTGCATTAGGAACTGCAGGAATAACGTCATTTTCAATCAATTCAATAATTAATCGAACGGGACGAACCACTTTTTGAGCGATAGTTAGAGCCTGAATTAATTTTTCGTCTTGAATTTGATGACGATTGACGTTGACAGACACAGATCCAACCGCAACGGAAAGTTTATCAGCCGTTTTGACCAAAGTGTCAGCGATGACTCTAGCGGGAATATCTAAAAAAGATGTAGGCATTTGCCAACAACCATCACGATATTCCTTCATCAGTAACTCGTAACCAACTATGTCTTGAGTTTGAGTATTTAATTGAGGCTGGATAAAAAATCTGAACATTAAAGGGTACTCCTATTTGTGATTCGTTTTCGTGTTGTACCTCATTATAATATAAAATCAGTAAATAAAGCGTTTTATTTTTAAAGTAATTTGTTATTTGCGTTATTATAGACAGTAGAAGGTTAACAACCGGTACTAAAATTAGATTTGATTATAGGAAAGAAGAGCATTGAAAATATGGTGAAAACGGCAAGAGAAAAGATGACGGCGGGGGAACCTTACCAGCAATTTGATCCTGAATTAAATGGACGTCGTAAATTCATTCGAGAACAAATAAAAATAATCAATAATGAAACAGATAACGAAAAACGTAACGGAGGGTTCAAAAAACTGTTAGGTGATGTCGGGGATGATTTCTTTGTTGAGAGCGAATTTAAGTTTGATTACGGCTGGAATATTCATATTGGAAACCATTTTTATGGAAATTATGACATGACTTTTCTAGATACTTGTCCGATTACAATTGGTGAACACTGTTATTTTGGCCCTAATGTTGGATTGTATACGCCAATCCACCCATTAGATCCAGTCAAAAGAAATGCTGATGTCGAATTAGGAGCGCCAATTACGATTGGTAATAGTTGTTGGTTTGGTGGCCGTGTGACGGTTTTGCCGGGAGTAACATTAGGTGATAATGTCGTAGTTGGTGCAGGTTCAGTCGTGACCAAAAGTTTTGGCGACAACGTTGTAATTGCAGGGAATCCGGCTAGAATCATTAAAGAAATCTAGTCTAATTTGATATTTAAATTA
>JALAGR010000121.1 GCA_022712335.1 Pediococcus sp.
CCTTTTCAACCGCATTCATAATTTGTTCAAACTCTGCTTTAGAATATTGATCAAATTTTTTATAATCTGCCTTAGAATATTTTCCAGTCAAAATTCCAGAAGCAAGTGGGAAATACGGTACAAACGTAATATGATGCTCCTTTAAATAAGGTAGTAATTCTTTTTCAGCGTCACGGTGAATCAAGCTATAGTGATCTTCAACTACATCAATAACATCATCAACGTTAGCTTCTTTAATCTGATCTAAAGTAAAGTTGGAAACACCGATTGCCTTGATTTTACCCTCTGCGCGCGCTTTAACTAACACATCGATGGCATCAGCTTTATTGGTTGTTTCATCTGGAAAATGGATATAGAAAATATCAATATAATCAGTTTTTAAACGTTTCAGTGCCGCGTCAATTTGATTTTTCAAAAATGTCGGATCGTTATTAGGTTTGTAATCCCGATTAGGGTCATGAGCAGCTTTAGTCGCAATCGTAATCTCACTACGATCATAGTCTTGAATTACGTCTCCAATGATTTCTTCCGAACGACCATATCCGTACGCAAAAGCTGTATCCAATAGTTTAATTCCACTATCTAATGCCATTTTCACTACTTCATAGCCATCTTGATCCTGCAAATTATCAAAAAGATTATGTCCACCAACTTTATTCGTTCCTAAACCTAAAGTCGTTGTTTCAACTGAGCTTTTGCCAATTTTAATTTGATTCAACATTGCATTTTCCTCCTATCCTTTAATCATGGTTAGAATAACAGAAATCTATTTTTCAAACTAACGATATGCTACAAATTAAAGTTTGTCGACAGTGTCCATCAATGATGCAATTGGCGCATCTTCGGTTTGACGATCGATTTGAATTACCTTCCAGCCAGCATTTTTAGCTGGTTTGATATCTTTGTCAGTATCAACAGCAATATGAACATGTTCTTCCACGTCACCCAATTGGTCCTGAACATAGTCGAAGAATCTTTGGCTAGGCTTGTAAGCTTGAACATCTTCAGCAGTTATCACCATATCAAACTCATGGTCTAAATTGATCATGTTGCTTTGAATCAAATCTCTCGAATGGTTAGTCATCAATACTGTTTCATAACCCTTTTCTTTGATTTGGTATAGCGCAGTTGGTGCATCTGGAAATGGCTTCATTGCTGTATGTGCGATTAAAATATCGCTAAAATCACTAGGATCCACCTTGAATCCTACTTCTTCAGCAGTTTGATTAAGGGCTTCTTCCATTAATTTAGAATATTTCACAAATTCATCAGCTTGCATCAAAGCTGCTTCTTTTTCCATATAAGTACTACGAACTAAATTTTCATCGTAGTTATATCTCTTACCTAAACGACCAACCGCTCTGTAAAAAATTTCTGTATCAAATAACGTATCGAATCCTGCAAAACTAACTACTTTTTTCATTATTTAAAAACACCATCCTAAGTCTATTTTCTTCTATTATACAGTTTTTATTATTCTGGCGAAATTCAAGCATTATTACCTTTCCCGTGTGATACTATAGAATTAACTACTTTGGGTAAGGTGTGAAATAAATGCATTTGAAAATTGAAGATACTCGATTATCTACATTGTTAAACTCTATTATTATCGGAATTTTGATTGGTTTAATTGTTAGTACGTTTAGACTTGCAATCGAACATCTTCTAGAAATCTCACGGTCCATCTATCATTTAGCTGGTGAAAACTGGCATTGGATTGCTTTAATCGTGGTTATTAACGTTGTTTTGGCAGTACTCGTCGGATTACTCGTCAAAACTTCACCACAAATATCTGGTTCTGGAATTCCTCAAATTGAAGGACAACTATCAGGCGAGTATGAAGAAAAATGGTGGCCCGTCCTTTGGAAAAAATTCGTAGGTGGAATTTTAGCCATTGGTTCAGGTTTGATGTTAGGACGTGAAGGTCCTTCAATTCAATTAGGGGCTGTAATTGGGCAAGGTTGGAGTGAGACACTTCACTATCGTGGTTCTCAACGACGTGTTTTGATTGCCGGCGGAGCTGCTGCTGGTCTTTCTGCTGCGTTCAATGCTCCAATCGCTAGTACTTTATTTGTATTAGAGGAGATTTACCACAATTTCTCCCCTCTGGTTTGGATTAGTGCTTTAACCAGTGCGGTTGTTTCTAATTTTATTTCGCTTAACTTTTTTGGATTAGAGCCTGTTTTAGCGATTAAATATCCACATTCGTTGCCACTAGGTTTTTATTGGCACCTAATTGTATTGGGAATTTTATTAGGTCTCTTTGGCCGTTTATATCAGATTTGTACTTTGCATCTAAAAAAATGGTATCGCAAAGTTAAATTCTTGCCACGCTGGCTTTATAGCTTAGTATCTTTCGTTACAATTATTCCAGTCGGGATTCTTTGGCCTTCATATTTAGGTGGCGGTAACTCCATCATTACTGAGATTGCCGGTAAAAATCCTGTATTTATCACCCTTCTAGTTTTATTGACTATTCGTTTTATTTTTTCAATGGTAGCCTATGGATCTGGATTGCCAGGTGGGATTTTCCTTCCAATTTTGACTTTGGGCGCAGTATTTGGTGCTCTATATGTTAGCGTCATGGCCAACCTCAATCTAATTAGTATCCATTATCTACCTAATTTTATTATCTATGCGATGGCCGGCTACTTTGCCGCTATTGGTAAAGCACCTTTCACCGCAATTTTGTTAATTACTGAAATGGTAGGATCACTACAACATTTGATGCCACTTGCTGTAGTTGCTCTTACTGCCTATATCGTCTTAGATTTAATGGGTGGCGAACCTATCTATGAGTCATTGCTCCATCAGTTAGTTCCAACCATCGTTGCCACACCAAGTGGTCCGCAAGACCGAGTTGAAGTGCCAGTTATAGAAGGGTCTAAGCTCGATGGCTTAGCAGTTCGTAATATTCCATGGCCTAAAGAAAGTTTACTGATCAGCATTCGTCGAGGCTCCAATTCAATTATTCCTAGTGGTGATTCAGTAGTAAAACCAGGAGACACCTTGATTGTGACAACCCATCAAGGCAATCGGAAAAGAATAGCGGGATATTTTGAAAAATTAGAGTGTGAGTAAAATTGTGTCTTCTCTTGTTAAAAATAAAGAAGCTTTATTACACCC
>JALAGR010000122.1 GCA_022712335.1 Pediococcus sp.
CAAATCTATATGGACCATTTTTTGATATTAATAATTGGAAAATGGTGCTATCTTCCAGTTCAGATTGGCTGGTTATTTTTTCATTAGTGATGATCGAATGTATTTTATCAGTCGATAATGCAGTCGTTCTAGCTACTCAAACGCAAGTTTTAAAAGATAAAAAAGAACGTGAAAAATCCTTGTTTTATGGTTTGTGGGGCGCATATGTTTTCAGATTCATTGTGATTGGAATCGGAACATTTTTAATTAATTTATGGGAAATTAAGGTGATTGGCGCGCTTTACCTCGCTTATCTAGTATTTAGGTTCTTTGATAAGAAAAAAAGAGGACGTAAAACGCACAAGCTAGTTAAAAAGGAAGGGCGACTTTCTGTATTTTGGCGAGTGGTAATTCAAATTGAGTTTATGGACATTGTTTTCTCAGTCGATTCGGTGTTAGCTTCATTAGCGATTTCACCGAATCCCGTGATTGTTTTAATCGGGGGATTGATTGGGATTTTGGCAATGCGTGGAATTGCAGAAGTAATCATGAAAATGATGCAAAAAATTCCAGAACTCGAAACAATGGCGTACGTATTGATCGGGATTATTGCACTTAAATTATTCTTGTCGATTCCAATGATCGATATTGAAATTCCATCCGGTATTTTTGCTGGAATAGTTATTCTGGCATTTTTGATCACGATTGGAATTCACTACGCAAAAAAATCAACTAAGAAACAATGATATAATTTACAATGATGAATTAACAAAAAGGAGACGCAAATGTCAGTTACAATTAATAGCGATAATTTAAATGATGTAACGCAAGCTGGATTGACCATTGTGGACTTTTGGGCTCCTTGGTGTGGTCCTTGTAAAATGATGGAACCAGCATTAGAGAATTTAGAAGCAACGTACGGTGACCAAATCCGTTTTGCAAAAATGAACGTCGATAATAATCAAGAAATAGCAGAATCTTTTAAAATCATGAGTATTCCAGCTTTGGTTTTATTTAAGGATGGAAAAGCCATTGAAAAAGTGACTGGATATTATCCTGAAGCAAAACTAGCCAAATATTTAGAAAAGAAGATATCAGAAAATGAACCAAAGTAAAACTGCAATTGTAATCGATAGTTCCGCCAATATAGATCCGGAAATTGTCCGTAAGTACAATTTTACGATTGTTAATCAACCCGTTATGTTTGGTAAACATGTCTACCATGAAAATATGGATATAGATTCAGACGAGTTCTATCGAATGCTTAAACTTGAAAAATATCATCCAACAGCTTCACAAATTTCAATGAAAGAAATGCAGGAAGTTTTTACTAGTTTAGCTCAAGAAGGTTATGAGGCTGCTTTATGCATCGGTTTGTCTGGTGGATTAAGTGGGTTTATTAATAGTGTTTCAGCATCAGTCCCAGCGATTAAGGATCTTCAAGTTTATCCTTACGACTCGGGATCTATTTTAGCTGGGGTGGAGAAAGTGGCAATTTTAGCAGCCCATCTGTTGGATAATAATGTGGATATTCATGAAGTTTTACATCAAATGCGTAAGTATCGAAAACAGACGCAGACCTATATTGCAGTTAATAATGTCAAAGAATTGCAAAATATGGGGAATATTTCCAATCGGACTTCCTTAGTGGGTTCATTTTTTGGGATGCGTCCTATTTTAACGATTAATCGCCAAGGTCGTTTAGAAATGGTTGGTAAAGAACGACAAATGAAGAATGCGATGGAAGCAATTGATGAAATTTTTGATAAGCAGTTGATTGATCATACTAATTTAGTAGTGACGGTCATCGATGCTAATGATCCGGATCGTAGCATGAAATGGCAAAGTGAATTACGAGCTAAGTATCCCGGGATGCAAGTCGAAGCTTGTCAGATTGGACCGTATGTTGGTACATATACTGGAAGTAAGGCAATTGGATTAATTTGGTCACCAAAATTGTGATAGTATAGACGGTAGTTATTAAGAAACGGGTGGATAAAATGATTACATTAAAATCAGAACGAGAAATTGAAGGAATGAGAAAAGCAGGTGCAGTACTTGCTGGGATGCACATTGGACTTCGCGATATTATCAAACCTGGTATTTCAAGTTGGGAAATTGAAAAATTTGCAGTTAAGTACCTTGACGAAAAGGGTGCAGTTCCTGAAGAAAAAGGCTTTGAAGGCTACGAATATGCTACATGTGTTAGTGTAAATAATGAAGTTTGTCATGGCTTTCCACGTAAGGGATTGATCCTTAAAGAAGGCGACTTGGTTAAAGTTGATACAGTAGTTAGCGTGGATGGCTACATGTCAGATTCATGTTGGGCATTTGCAGTTGGTGAAGTTAGTGATGAAGTTAAAAAACTAATGGAAGTTACTAAAAAAGCTCTATATCTTGGAATCGACCAAGCTGTTGAAGGAAATCGTATTGGTGACATTGGTCATGCAATCCAATCATATGTTGAAGATGAAATGGGTTATGGCGATGTTCGCGAATTTGTTGGCCATGGTATTCAACCAACAATGCATGAAGACCCTATGGTTCCTGGTTACGGCGAAGCTGGACATGGTCCTCGTTTGAAAAATGGGATGACAATTACAATTGAACCCATGGTAAACGTTGGTGGATGGCAATGTGATACTTCTGCTCCAGATGGTTGGACAGTTACAACAATGGACGGAAGTCTTTCATGCCAATACGAACATACCTTAGTTATCACGCCAGATGGTCCTAAGATTTTGACATCACAAGATCCTGTTGAGGATGCTAAGTATTTGTAAAAATAAAAAGGAAGTTTTGACTTTTTAGTCAAGACTTCCTTTTACTGTGGGTGCTAAAATAAACACAACACATTATTTTTAATAATTAGCAATTTCGATAACATTACCATCAGGATCTTTAATTAGCAGCGACTGTACCGCGCCGTGAGTTCCTTGACGAGTTTTAGGTTCATCGATGATTTCAATGAAGTAGCTTTTTAAATGATTTACGATTTCTTCCATTGGATTTTTAGCAACAATTGAAAAGGCAATGCTACCAGCTGTAGCTTGAGCAGGAGCGATTTCAGGTTGTTGTTCAGATGTAACGAAGTAGATTCGTTGTTTTCCGGCACGTACGCCTGCGAAAGGTGCATCCTCTAGAACAGGCATGTCGAAAACTTCATGATAAAAGCGCTCGCTACGAGCGATGTCCGAAACGGTTAAGGTAATATGGTCAATTTCGCGAATATTCATAGTATGTAAGTCCTCCTAATAACGTGATTAAGTATAGCATAGGCAAATTTAATTGACGATTTGTGCAACTTCATGCTGCGGTGGTTATTAGTTATTTTAGAAAAGTCAGGGTGAAAAAATGAGTTTATTATCAGTTGAGCATTTGAGTCACGGTTTTGCGGACAAAGAGCTCTACGAAGATGCAAATTTCGAATTAAACAAAGAAGACCACATGGGAATTGTGGGTCAAAATGGTGCTGGAAAGAGTACGTTGATCAAAATTTTAACGGGTGAAAATCTTCCCGATAAAGGACGAATTGTTTGGCAAAACAAAGTCACTTATGGTTACTTGGATCAATACGCGGACATTCCTAAGGAAGACACGCTATACGAATTTTTAACAACTGCGTATGCAGAACTGTTCCGTCAACGTGATTTGATGGAAAAATACTATGCAGATTATGCCGAAAACTTAGACGACAAGTTGCTAGAAAAAGCTGGTCGCATCCAAGAAAACTTGGACGCTAATAATTTTTATGATATTGATACAGAAATCAATCGAGTAATGACTGGTTTAGGTCTAGATGATATCGGTAAAGATCACATCGTAAGTCAAATGAGTGGTGGACAACGTTCAAAAATTATTTTGGCTAAATTACTACTTCAAAATCCAGACGTTTTGATTTTAGATGAACCAACTAACTATTTGGATACAGCACATATCAGTTGGTTAGCAGACTATTTGAACAATTTCGAGGGAGCCTTTATGGTAATTTCTCATGATTATGATTTTCTTCAAAAAGTTACTAACTGTATTTGTGATGTTTCATTTAATAAAATCACTAAATATCGTGGAGATTTCCAATCAGCAATGCGTCAAAAAGATGCACGAAAAGAAGCTCAGTTGAAAGCTTTTGAGAAGCAACAAGTTGTAATTGAAAAAGCTGAAAACTTTATCCGTAAGAATAAGGCTGGACAACGCTCAACGATGGCGAAGTCGCGTGAGAAGATGTTGAACAGAATGGAAAAAATCGATCCACCTAGTGAAAACTTAAAAGGTCATTTTGATTTTCCATACATGGATACCGGTTCACAAAATGCGGTTGCGGTAAATAAATTAGCTGTTGGTTATGGCAAAAAGCAACTCCTTGAACCAGTAACTTTCTCGATGTCAGCCGGTGAAAAAGTCGCTTTCTCTGGATTCAACGGTGCTGGTAAATCAACATTGATTAAGAGTATTTTAGGCGTAATTCCTGCTTTAGGTGGGGAAGCACACTTTTCTCCATCAGCTAAAGTTAATTACTTTACACAAGAATTGGTGTGGGATAATCCACGTTTAACACCACTAGAAACGATTCAAAATCAATATCCTAAAATGTTGCCAAAAACCATTCGTACAAAATTGGCTAAGTGTGGAATTAACGCAGCCGATACAATGAAACCAATGGGACAACTTAGTGGTGGGGAACAAACTAAGGTTAAATTAGCTTTAATGGAATTAATCGATTCCAATTTCTTAATTATGGATGAACCTACCAATCATTTGGATGACGAAACGAAGCGTGCCTTGAGTGAAGCACTTCAACGATTTAAAGGAAACTTGATTGTTGTATCTCATGAAAATAGTTTCTATTCACAATGGATTGATAAAGAAATTAACGTTGAAAAATTACGTTTAGATCGCGAATAATAATTTAAATCTCAGTGTCAGAGAAATCTGATCCTGAGATTTTTTTAATGCCAAAAATATTTTTTGATCGTCGAAAAGTTAAGTCGTAGCACCATTTCTAATGGTATCAATTTAATAAAGTGAGATTCATAACGATCCAAATGTTAAATGATTCATGAAAGTAGAATTCTGAAGAATTATAGTAAGCATGTAATAAAAGTAGAAAAATTCAACGTTATGAAAGGAAACATATTCTAATGAATCCAAATTATGATGATTTTGAAC
>JALAGR010000123.1 GCA_022712335.1 Pediococcus sp.
ACTGCTACGTTAGCAGCTTTAATTGGAGCAGGTGGGCTCGGAAACTTTATTCTCCTAGGGATTAATCGTAATGATTCGCAACTAATTTTGGTGGGTGCAATCAGTTCCGCGCTCTTAGCCATTATCTTGAGTGCATTAATCAACGTTATTCAACGGTTATCAATCAAAAAAATGATCATTACATTGGCAGTTTTAGTTATTGGTGCTGGGGGTGTTTCGTTTATTAAACTAGTGGCACCGAAGACAGAAACAATCACGATTGCTGGAAAGTTAGGTGCAGAGCCTGATATTTTGATCAACATGTATAAAGAATTAATCGAGCAAAAAAGTCCACATACTAAAGTAGTGTTGAAACAAAATTTTGGTGAGACAACTTTCTTGTTCAACGCCTTAAAATCGAACAAAATCGATATTTATCCAGAATTTACCGGAACAGTTTTGGAAACGCTGGTAAAAAAAGCTCCTACACAAAAATCGAGTGCGCAACAGACATATCGTGATGCACGAAAACTATTGAAACAGCAATTCCACATGGAATATTTAAAGCCGATGCAATACCAAAATACGAATGCCATCGTTGTGAAAAAAGATTTTGCCAAAGGTCATAATTTAAAGACGATTTCGGATTTGAAAAATATTGAAGATCAATTAAAGGGTGGGATGACGTTAGAATTCATTCATCGAAAAGATGGATTGGTAGGTATTAAAAAAGCGTATGGTTTAGGCTTTCCAATACGGTCAATGCAAGCATCGTTACGGTATTCAGCACTTAAAAATGGACAAATCAACGTTGCAGATGCGTATTCTACGGATAGTCAGATAAGACAATTAAATCTCACGACCTTGAAGGATGATCAGCACGTCTTTCCTCCTTACCAAGGAGCACCGTTGATGCAAGCAAATTTTGCTAAGCGTCACCCACAGATTGTTAAAGCTCTTAATCAATTAGCGGGAAAGATTACAGAGACTGAGATGCAGGAAATGAACTACGAAGTTAACGTGAAAAAGAAATCGGCAGATGTGGTAGCGCACAATTACCTTGTTAAAAAAGGCTTGTTGAAAGGAGATGAAAAGTAATGGATAAAACAGTAATCGAATTTCAACATGTAAAAAAGAATTTTGGAAATCGTAACGTAATTAAAGATCTAAGCTTTAAAGTTCAAGAGGGAGAAATTTTTGTTTTAGTTGGGACTTCCGGCAGTGGAAAAACAACGACGCTTAAAATGATTAATCAACTTTTTGTCCAAACTGAAGGGGATATCTTATTTAAGGGCAAAAAAATCAAAGATTATAATTTACGCGAACTTCGGTTAGATGTTGGATACGTATTGCAACAGATTGCTTTATTTCCAACGATGACAGTCGAACAAAATATCGCGTTGATTCCAGAAATGAAACATTTTAAAAAAGAAGATATTCAAAAACGAGTGGATCAATTATTAAAAGATGTTGATATGGATCCTGCAAAGTATCGAAGTAGGCGTCCCAGTGCATTGTCGGGAGGGGAACAGCAACGCATTGGAATATTAAGGGCGATTGCCTCGGAACCACCAGTGGTATTATTTGATGAACCATTTAGTGCGTTAGATCCATTGGTACGAACGCAATTACAAGATTTAGTTTTAAAGCTACACCAAAAGCTCAAAAATACGATTGTTTTTGTTACCCATGACATGGATGAAGCGTTGAAATTGGGTGATCGAATTGGGGTCATGAATGACGGTGAGTTGCTACAAGTTGCGACACCCAAAGAAATTGCACAAAATCCAGAAAATACTTTTGTGGAAAATTTCTTTTCTGCAACCGTTGGTAAGAACTTATATAAAACGCCGATCGAAAAAATTATCCGAACAGGTTTTGGGATAGCTGAGCCTGACAATAGTTCTTCGATGATGGAAATTAATGCTAAAGAAACATTGGAACAAGCCTTTGAAGCAATGACGAGTGTGGAACTATTGAAAGTGATCGACGAAGAAAATCAAACGGTTAGTTGGCTAAATCATTCAGCATTGTTTAAATATTTAAGCGAAACCAAGCATTAAAAATAAAGAGGAGGTAGGTCAAATGAAACAGTATGATGTTGTAATTATCGGAGCAGGTCCTGGCGGGTTAGCATTAGCATATCCATTGAAGGAAGCTGGGTTAAAAGTAGCCGTCGTTGAAGAGAACCTTTGGGGCGGGACGTGCCCTAACCGAGGTTGTGATCCTAAAAAGGTTTTATTAGCAGCGGTTGAAGCGAAAATGCGAAACCAATATTTAATTGGAAATGGAATCAAAAATGCATCAGAAATTAATTGGCAAGCATTGATGCAATTTGAAAAGACGTTTACCGATCCCGTATCGAAAAGCAGTCGTGCAGGGTTAGTAGATGCTCAAATCGATGTTTGGGATGGACATGCTGAATTCATTGACCAACATACCTTGAAGATTGATGGAGAATCTATTAGCAGTGAAAAGTTTGTAATTGCTACAGGGCAACGACCAGGTCGATTAACTCAGATTCAAAATCAAGAATTGATGGAAACGAGTACTGATTTTTTGAAAATGGAGCAACTGCCGAATGAAATAGCATTTGTGGGCGGTGGCTACATTGCGTTTGAATTAGCAATGATTGCCAGCGGTGCAGGCGCTAAAGTCCACATTATCCACCATAATCAACGTCCACTAAAAGCTTTTCCAAAAGAGTACGTGGACAATTTAATTCAACAATTGGAATCTCAGGGTGTGGAATTTCATCTGGATATTGATTTGAAAAGTGTGGAATCTCAAGATCAACGTTTGAAATTGAGTGATAATCAAAATTTCGAGCAAGTAGTCGACCGAGTCTTTGTCACGGCAGGAAGAAAACCTAACGACGATGCATTAAATCTCAAGAATATTGGAGTACAAACTGATGCTGGCGGAATCGTGGTAAATCAGTATTTGGAATCGACGGTCGATAATATCTATGCCATGGGGGATGTTGTGTCTAAGCAGATTGCTAAATTAACTCCGGTAGCGAGATTTGAAGCGCGTTATTTAGCAAAACGATTAACAGGAGTAACAAAAGATAAAATTAAATATCCTGCGATTCCAACCGTGGTTTACGGAATGCCAAAGCTAGCTAAAGTTGGTGTGGAACTAGACGAAGCACAGAAATATACTGACCGCTATGAAATTAAAACTGCGGAGATGACAAAGTGGTTTACGTATAGTCGATTACAAGATCCCTTTGCTAAAGTAAGTGTGATTCATGAACGTGATACTGGGAAAATAGTTGGAGCAATCACCATTAGTAGTGAAGCAGAACATCTTATAAATGATTTAACGATGCTTATTAATCAAGGTGGAACAAAAAATCAAATTGACAATCAGATTTTAGCTTATCCCACGGAAGCCAGTGATCTTAGTTATATGTAGTATACTGGATAGGGA
>JALAGR010000124.1 GCA_022712335.1 Pediococcus sp.
GTAAGGATTAGCCACATTCACTAAAAATCCTACTCCATTTACATCAACGACAATGTACGCTGGATTTACGTTTACAACGATTCCATTCAAATATTCATACATTTAATAATCCTCATTTCAAAACGTTTGTTCGCATACAATTAATTGTATCACATCTCATCTTCCATCCAATCTGAATGGTGCGGATCTTGGATTCTTTTAAACATTTTTTCCATGTCCGTTGTCGAAAAATGAACTAAAACGGGACGTCCATGAGGGCAATTAAATGGATTTTCAGCTTTAGCAATATCTTTTAATAATTGTTTAGCTTGCGACTCATCTAAATGATGATTAGCCTTGATTGCTCTTTTACAACTCATCATAATCGCATTAGCTTCTCTAAACTTAGCAACCGTCATAGAGCTATCATTCAAAACGTAGTCGACCATTTCTTTAACGGTATCTTCTTCTTGCCCTTTTTTAAACCATGTAGGATGGTGTCGAACAATAAATGTATTTTTTCCAAATTCTTCTAAAAATAAACCACATGACTCTAATACTTCTTGCTTTTCTTTAATTTGAATTGAATCAGTCGTCGAATAATCAAGATAAATTGGTACTAACAGGTCTTGTTGATCATTGCTGACTTCTCCAATTTGAACTCGATAATACTCATAATTGATTCGCTCTTGTGCCGCGTGTTGGTCAATAATATAGAGACCATCTTCAGCTTCGGCAAATAAATACGTCCCATGCATTTGCCCAATAAAGGTCAAGGCTGGAAAACGGGGTGTTTCGTTACTCTCCACTTCTTCTTGCACTTCGGCTGTAGTGTCAGACTTTTCATCCCTAGACGTTGCCGTTTTAGAATATTTTGTTTTAAATTCAGCAATCGTATCAGATTCTAAATCTTGACGGCTACTAATTACAATGGGCTTAGGTTCCGCTGGTTTCTTTTGAGCAGACTTTTCTACTTTAATTTCATTTATAGAAATGGACTTGTTTTCGGCCTTTGAATCCATTCCGAAAGAGCCTGATATGGCCATTCTTGCTAGATCAAGCTGTTCGCTTGGATTAGCTTTCACACGTGATTTTTTTAAATTATCAACCGCATCTGGTATCAAATTTTTATCTGAGAGCTCATTAAAAATTGCTTTCGAAATCAAATCTAATAGCGACTGTTCTTCACTGATTCGGACTTCTTGTTTAGTCGGATGAACATTGACATCGACTAAAATCGGGTCTGTCTTAACATTTAATACCGCTACTGGATAGCGTCCCACCATTAATTTTGAACCGTATCCATCAATGATCGCCTTACTGATTTGAAAATTTTTGATATATCGTCCATTGACTAATACTGTGATATAGCTTCGATTAGCTCTGGTGAATTCAGGTAAACTAACATATCCCTCGATTTTAAAATCAATGTTTGCTTCTTGAATATGCACCATTTTTTGTGCATTTTTGGCACCATAAATATTAGCTAAAACTTGTTGAATATTCCCATTTCCCGAAGTCCGCATCAATTCACGTTCATCATTTTGAAGTGAAATAGCAACCTCTGGATAACTTAACGCAATTCGATTAACAATATCTGTAATCTTAGACAATTCCGTTTGTAAGGACTTTAAGTATTTCAATCGCGCCGGCGTATTATAAAATAAATCCCGAACCGTAATGTCTGTCCCTTGACGACTCTGAGCATCGCCACTTTCCGTTAGCTCTCCACCACGATAATGAACTTTTTTTCCTGGTCCATCAGCAGTGGCTGTCGTCATTTGAACGTCCGCAATTGAGGCAATACTAGGTAAAGCTTCCCCTCGAAAACCTAACGTTCCTACCTTAAATAAATCTGAACGGGATGAAATCTTACTCGTTGCGTGTCGTTTAAAAGCAACTTCTACTTGATTTCCATCAATTCCGCTACCGTTATCAATGATTCGAATCATCTTTAATCCAGATTCTTCTAATAAAATATCAATTCGTGAACTTCCGGCATCGATTGCATTTTCAACTAATTCTTTAACTACAGAGGCTGGTCGTTCGACTACTTCACCAGCTGCAATTTGATCCGCTAATATTTCACTTAACTCATGTATTTCTGCCAAAATCAATCACCTCACTTACGAAGTTTCTTTTGCCATTTGTATAACTGATTCATAACTTCCATTGGAGTCATGTCCATTAAATTTAATTGTTCTAACTGGTTAGCGATTTCTTCCTTTGCACTAGGCTTCGTTGGTGTTTCAAATAACGCCATCTGTTCTTCAACCATTGTTGGCACTACTTCTGGTTCACTTTGCGCTTCTTCTGAAACCGGTGTTGGCATTGGAGTTACAGATGCACTACTCTTTGGTTGGTCCTTAGCTTCTAGTTTTTCCAAAATAACAGATGCACGATTCAATAACTTATCAGGCATTCCCGCTAATTTTGCTACATGAATACCATATGATTTATCAGCTGGCCCATCTTCCATTTTATGAAGAAAGACCAAGTTTCCATTTTGCTCAACTGCCCCAACGTGCACATTTTTAAGATGTTCTAATGATTGATCTAACTCAGTCAATTCATGGTAATGCGTTGAAAATAGCGTTTTAGCATGAACATTTTGGTGGATAAATTCGATAATTGACTGTGCCAATGCCATCCCATCGTAGGTAGCCGTTCCGCGTCCAATTTCATCAAAAAGAACCAAACTATTACTTGTTCCATCTTTTAAAGCACGATTAGCTTCCTGCATTTCAACCATGAAAGTACTTTGACCTGAAATTAAGTCATCAGCTGCTCCAATTCTAGTAAAAATTTGATCAAAAATTGGTAGAGTAGCTTCACTTGCAGCAACAAAGCATCCCATTTGCGCCATAATCACCGTTAAAGCTAGCTGACGCATGTACGTACTCTTACCAGACATATTTGGTCCAGTAATCAATAAAATGTCTGTATCGCTGTCCATATCGATGTCATTAGGAACGTAACTTTGGTGACCCATCACCTTTTCGACAACCGGATGACGTCCATCTTTAATTTCAATTGCATGATCTTTAATCATTGTTGGTTTAACGAATTGATATTTTTCACTAACTACCGCAAAACTTTGTAAAACATCTAATTCGGCAACTTGTTTAGCTAAATTTTGAAGTCTTTCAATCTGTTTTTTTATCAACTCTCGAATTTCTTTAAATAAGGTATATTCTAAATCCGTTGATTTTTGCTCAGCTTCCAGAATGATTCGTTCTTTTTCTTTTAATTCTGGCGTAATAAAACGTTCTGCATTAGTTAAAGTTTGCTTTCGTTCATATCGACCTTCAGGAATATTTGCTAAATTAGCCCGTGTTACTTCAATATAGTAACCAAAAACTTTGTTATATCCAATCTTCAAAGTTTTGATTCCAGTCGTTGCTCGTTCCTGAGCCTGTAAATCAGCAATCCATTTTTTTCCATTCCGCATTGCATCACGATATTCATCTAATTTAGCATTATATCCATCCTTGATAACATCCCCATCAGTCACCGAAATTGGTGCATCCTCATCAATTGCATTTTGAATTAATTCTGCAATATCTGTAACTGGATCAAGATGTTCCAAAGCATCATCAAAAACCGGTTCACTAAGTTCTTCTAAAATATGGCGAACCTTCGGAATTTGAATCAACGATGTTTTTAATTGAATTAAATCACGCCCATTAACGTTCCCAAATGCAACCCGTCCAGCTAAACGTTCCAAATCATAAACTTTAGTTAATTCTTCTTGTAAATTACTTCGTTCAAAAAAGTGGTCTACCAAAGTTTGAACCCGATCTTGGCGACTTATAATCTCATTTTTACGAATTAAGGGACGATCTAGCCACTGTTTTAATAAACGTCCACCCATCGCCGTCTTAGTTTCATCAAGCAACCAAAGTAATGTTCCTTGTTTTTTACCAGTTCGGATCAAACGTGTTAATTCAAGATTATATTTAGAAGCGTGGTCCATTCTTAAAAAGAAGTATGGTTCATACGCTACAGCTTTTTGAATGTGAGCTAAGTTTCGTTTTTGAGTAGTTTGCACATACATCAAAAGTTGCTTAACAACGTTAATTTCTGTTGCAACAGTTAGGTCTTGAATCAAGTAGCTTAATTCAGCTGAGATTTCTGTTTCATTCTGTTGGGAAACAAGGATATTTAATTCTTTAAATCGTTCACCAAAATTTTCCACAAAACTTTCATCGGCCACTATTTCCCTAGTACGTAACCCAACGGCTTCGTTGATGACACTATCAAAATCGTCTAGTACAGCAACTTTTAATTCTCCAGTCGAAAGATCCGTATAAGCAAAACCATATTTTTTAGTATTAGTATCAAAGTTAACAGCAGTTAAATAGTTATTTTCTTTAGCATCTTCAACACCCTTATCCGTTGTTGTTCCGGGTGTTACTAATTGAATAACTTCCCGCTTAACCATTCCCTTAGCAGTACGAGGGTCTTCCATCTGCTCACAAATTGCTACCTTGTATCCTTGTTCAACAAGAATATCGATATAATTTTGTGCAGCATGGTGTGGCACCCCACACATTGGAATTGGATCGTCGGCATTTTTTGAGCGCGCTGTAAGTGTCAATTCCAGTAGCTGGGAGCCTTTGACAGCATCGTCGTAAAATAATTCATAAAAATCACCAATTCGATAGAATAAAAAGGCGTCAGGATATTGGTTCTTTATTTCTATGTACTGACGCATCATTGGCGTATCACTTGTTTTTTGTGGCATTATTTTTTCCTTCCAGCATTTTTTCTCTTATATTTTTATATACGCAAAAAATTTCATTAACAATGGATATTCTAACATATAACAAAAAAAGAGCGGACTCCAAGTCCAACTCTCCTTTACTTAGCATAATCAACTGCGCGAACTTCACGAACAACTGTTACTTTAACTTTTCCCGCATATTCTAGTTCTTGTTCAATTGCTTTACGAATATTATGAGTCAACATAACAGCTTTCAAATCATTAATCTTATTAGGTTTAACGATTACGCGAACTTCACGTCCAGCTTGAATTGCGTAACTTTTCTTTACTCCATCGAATTCATTAGAAATTTGTTCTAGCTTTTCTAAACGATGAATATAATTTTGTAATGTGTCACTTCGTGCTCCAGGTCGAGCTGCTGAGATTGAGTCAGCCGCTGCTACCAATACGGAGATAACATGCTGTGCTTCAACACTATCGTGATGAGCGGCAATTGCATTAATTACCGTTGCACTTTCTTTATACTTCTTAGCCAAATCAACACCAAGTTGGGCGTGCGAAGTATCAGTTTCATGTTGTACTGCTTTACCAATATCGTGTAATAATCCTGCGCGTTTTGCTACAGTAACATCTTCACCTAATTCAGCGGCTAGCACACCTGCTAAATTAGCAACTTCAATTGAATGGTTTAAAACATTTTGACCATAACTCGTCCGATATTTTAATTGTCCAATTAACTTAATTAATTCCGGATTCATCGAATGGATTCCTAAATCAAAGACAGCTTGTTCACCAGTCTTGCGGATATTATCGTCCATTTCCTTTTTCGCCTTATCTACCATTTCTTCAATCCGAGCCGGATGAATCCGACCATCTTGAATTAATTTATCCAAGGCAATTCGTGCGATTTCTCGACGGATTGGATCAAAGCTACTTAGTACTACAGCTTCCGGAGTATCATCAATAATTAAATCAACTCCTGTAACAGTTTGGAAGTTACGAATATTACGACCTTCACGACCAATAATTCGGCCCTTCATATCGTCATTTGGCAATGAAACAACTGTTATTGTTGTTTCAGAAGCCATGTCAGCTGCACTTCTTTGAATAGCTTCAGCGATAAGTTTTCTGGCAGTCTCGTCAGCTTCTGATTCAGCATCTTCGAGACCCTCCTTAATAATTAGCGCTCTTTCCTTTTCCAATTTAGCTTCCGTTTCGGAAATAATTAAGTTCTTTGCATCTTCTTGAGTTAAATTAGAAACTCGCTCAAGTTCTTGTTGTCGTTCCTCAACGAGTGATGATGCTTTTTGTTGTTGCTCATCGATATGCTTTTGGTCTAGGGCAAGTTTCTGTTCTTTTCGTTCTAAGCTGTTTTCTCTTTTTTCGAAGGAATTATCCTTACGATCAAGAGAATCTTCTCTCTGAAGTAAACGATCTTCTTGCTTTTGAAGCTCAGCTCGACGTTCTTTAAGCTCTTTTTCTACCTTCGCACGATAACGATGACTTTCGTCTTTGGCTTCTAAGAGTTTTTCCCGTCGATCCGTTTCAGCTTGCTTTCTTGCATTTTCAACAATTACATCTGCCGAATTACTAGCATTTGCAGTTTGTTTTTCAATGAGCCGTTTGTGCATAAAGAATCCTGCACAATAGCCAACAACTATAGCGATGATTGCGAGGATAATATATAAAATTATCATCTTTGCCTCCAAATCATCAAGACCATAGTTATAATCTCTTGAATGATGTTATTTGATTTTCACACTTATAATCATTTTAATATTTAGGTATATGAGTGTCAATGAATCATTTAGGTTGAACCTTATCAAATTCAAGTTATTTTCATCAAAAA
>JALAGR010000125.1 GCA_022712335.1 Pediococcus sp.
AATTTACCCCATTTGAATGATTTTTGCCCTAAACCCGTTATTTTTTCTCAAATTTACGTATACGCGTTTTTAGTCGTTTTTCTACTAAAAAAAGAGCTCGGAAAAATAAATTTTCCAAGCTCCATTGTGTTAGTTATTTTTAAAATGTACGAACAGGTGTGATCAATTGAATAAAGTTTTCTTGATCTTCAGTTGGTACCAAAGTGAATGGACGTAATGCAGATGTGAATTCCATCTTGATTGATGTATGTCCAAACGAACGAAGAGCATCCTTCAAATAATCGGGGTTAAATGAAATTTCTAAATCTTCACCCTTAATATCTTTAGTAACCACTTCTTCTTCAACATTTCCGACTTCAGGTGAATCTCCTGAAATGATAGCCTTCTTGCTGGCAGTATCGATTGTCAATTTAACAACGTTATTACGACCCGCATGTGAAAGCAATGAGGCACGTTCAATTGAAGCAAGTAATTCAGGAGCTTCAAATTCAATTTCAGTAGAGCTTTCCTTTGGAATCAAACGTGATGTATCAGGGTACAAACCTTCTAATAAACGTGAATAGAACAACGTTTCATCAAATGTAAATAATGCTTGATTTTCTGAAATTTGAAGAGTAATTGTGTCAATTTCGTCATCTAACATTCTGGAGAGTTCCAATAAACTCTTACCAGGGATGATAATATCTTCTGGCATTTTGATTGATTCCGGAAGATTAATAATACGTTGACTTAGACGGTGACTGTCCGTTGCGACAGCTGACAATTTGTTGTCTTCAATCGTAAAGTGGATCCCAGTCAAAATTGGGCGACTTTCTTGATTCGAAACAGCGATTACTGTTTCATTGATCATTTCACTGAATACATCAGCTTTCAATGTGATAGTTGTTTGACTATCAACTTCTGGTAAATGAGGGAAGTTATTTGCATCTAATCCATTGATCTTAAATTCCGATGCACCTGATGTAATTGTGGTTTGGAAGCCATCTTTTACTTCAAGTAACATAGTGTTGTCTGGCAATTTTTTAACAATATCACCGAAGAAACGAGCAGTTAAAACAATCGCTCCGGTACTTTCAATATCGAGATGGGCTTCTTCATCACTAGTTGAAATAGTTGTTTCAATAGAAATGTCTGTATTACTACCAGTTAAAATCAAACGATCATTGTCAGCTTCGATTTTTAAACCAGTTAAAATTGGAATCGTTGTTTTTGAAGAAATGGCTCTTTGAACCGCATTTAATTTTTTAATAAATGTATTGCGAGCGATGGTAAATTTCATTTTACAAAACTCCTTTATGTTGCTCTCTGTTTTTATATATAAATTAATAATAAAAGATAATAGTAGTAATAAGGGCTGTTGGTACTGTTGATAACTCCATTTTTGTATCACAATTTAACTTTCTGCTTGTGGAGTACCTGTGGATAACTTTTGAAGTTATTAACACTTATCCACAAATCAGGGTTTTAGCTCACTCTTTAAATCCCCAACTTGTCGAGCAAGTTCTTCATCTTTTTCCAGTTCCGCTTTGATTTTATCAAAGGAATGAATAACGGTCGTATGATCTTTCCCGCCGAATTCAGTTCCAATTTTTGGAAGCGAACTTTCAGTCAATTCACGTGCGAGATACATTGCGATTTGACGAGGAATAACAATCGATTTCATCCGTTTCTTTCCTTTAAGGTCAGCCACAGAAACATGGAAGTACTTAGCTACCTTATCTTGAATCATTGGAATTGTAATGTGGCTAAGGTTACTACCAAAATTTAAACTACGCAAAGCGTCAGAAGCTAAATCAGTAGTAATTGCAGCATTTTGAAGCTTCGCATAAGCTTGAATTCGCGCCATAGCCCCTTCTAGTTCACGGATATTGGAATCGATTCGATTGGCGATATATTCCAATGTCTCGTCTGGGATTTCGACGTTATCAGCTTGAGCTTTCTCTCGTAAAATAGCGATCCGAGTCTCCAAATTTGGTGGTGTGATATCAATTGAAAGCCCCCATTTAAATCTTGATACCAACCGTTCTTGCAACTTCGGAATTTCATTTGGTAACCGATCGGATGTAAGAACGATTTGTTTTTGAGCGTTGTACAAAGCCTCAAACGTATGGAAAAACTCTTCTTGAGTTGCTTCCTTGTCCGCAAAGAACTGCACATCATCCACTAACAAAAGGTCTACATTTCGGTATTTCTCATGAAACTCTTCCGTCTTATTTTTCTGAATCGAATTAATGAAGTCATTGGTGAAGGCTTCACTTGTAACGTATTTAACGCGGGTTTTGGGATCATTTTCTAAAAGCTGATGCCCAATCGCATGCATTAAATGGGTTTTTCCGAGTCCCACGCCTCCGTAGAAAAAGAGCGGATTATATAGCACTCCTGGTTCATCTGAGACAGCCATTGCTGCCGCGTGAGCCATTTGGTTACCACTACCAATAACAAAAGTATCAAAAGTATATCTACTATTAAGTTGGGTATCTTCAGTAGAAGCTTTAGGTTCTTTTTTGGAAGT
>JALAGR010000015.1 GCA_022712335.1 Pediococcus sp.
AAATTCTTATCGATGACTTTCAATATTGGACTAGTTAATGATAGGATTAAGTAAACAATCGATGAACGGGGGAGTAAATATGAAAATTGGATTTATTGGTGTCGGAAACATGGCGAAAGCAATTATTAAAGGCTTATTGAAAAGTGGCTTTGAAAGCACGGATATTTTGGTACACAGTGCCCACCAAACGAGCTATGGACCATTTGCAGAGAAAAACCGCTTAACGGCAATGAAATCAAATTCAGAGCTTGTTAAACAAGCTGATGCGATTGTGATTGCTGTAAAACCATACATTGTAAAAACGGTAATCGATGAAATTAAGCATGTTTTAAATAATGACCAATTAGTTATAACACTAGCTTCAGGAATTAGTGTGGCTGATTTACAAGATGCATTAGGCGAAAAGCAGCCCATTCTTAGAACGATGCCAAATGTTAACGTCGAAATTGGCGAAGGAATGACAGCTTTGGTTGCTAATGGGAATTTAACTGAGGAACCTTTCCAATCAGGAGCTAAAATTTTTGAAGCAATCGGCGGAACAATGGAACTCGACGAAAAAGATTTCCCGATCTTTTCTGCAATTGCCGGTAGTGCACCTGCATATGCTTACCTATTCATCGACGCACTTTCACGTGCGGGAGTTAAACATGGATTGACTAAAACTTCTGCTACAACAATTGCAGCACAAATGGTTAAAGGTAGTGCAGAGATGGTTTTGAAATCAGATGAAATTCCATACGCTTTGATTGATAAAGTTTCTTCTCCAGGTGGAACAACGGTTGCAGGACTTTTGGCAATGGAAGAAGCTGGATTTTCACCGGCAGTAGTCAAAGGAATTGATGCAACGGTCGCCAAAGAAATCGGTAAGTAAAATCTTGTTTTTTGGTCTATACCGATATATAATGAATCTAGATTAAAATTTAGGAGGAAAATTCATGAGTACAGTTTTGCGTCATGCTACTATTTATACTGGTTTAGAAAAAATTGAAGACGGTTATATTCGTTTTGGTAAAAAAATCGAAGCCGTTGGTCCAATGAGCGAATATAAAGCCCAAGGTGATGACCAAGTTTCCTATGCAGGAGAAAAAATCATCGTTCCTGGGTTTATCGACGTACATACACATGGTGGATACGGATTTGATGCAATGGATGGAGATTCAGAGCAAATCAACGAAATGGTTAATAAAGCCGTTGTTAACGAAGGGGTTACAAGTTTCTTCTGTACAACTATGACCCAATCCAATGCTAACATCGAAAAGGCAATGCGTGGTGTTGCTAAGGCTGCTGAAGAAAATCCAGTTATCCAAGGTGTTCATTTGGAAGGTCCATTTATTTCTACTAAGTATAAGGGTGCTCAACCCGAAGAACATATCAAAGATCCTGATGCAGAGCTCTTAGGCAAATGGAATGAACTATCAGGTGGTCGTGTTAAAGTAATCACGATTGCTCCTGAACACAAGGGTTCAGACGCTTTTGAAGCATACTGTTTAGATCATGGTATTGTACCTTCAGTTGGTCATTCAGATGCAACTCGTGCAGAACTATTGAATAGTACTGTTACTCATGCAACTCACCTTTACAACGCTCAACGTGAATTCAAGCATCGTGAACCAGGTGTAACTGGCCACGTTATGTTAGAAGATAACATTTACGCTGAATTGATTTGTGATGGTTTCCATATCGTTCCTGACATGCTTAAGTTAGCATACGAAGTTAAGGGACCAGAACGCATCGATCTTGTTACGGATTCAATGCGCGCTAAAGGTTTTGCTGAAGGTGAAAGTGAACTTGGTGGACAAAAAGTTTATGTTAAAGACAAACAAGCACGTTTGGAAGACGGAACATTAGCTGGTTCAGTACTTGCATTTGATGACGCATTTAGAAATGCAATGCGCTTCTTCAATTGTGGTATCGCAGAAGCAGTTCAAATGAGTTCAGTTAACCAAGCTCGTGAATTTGGTTTGGATTCAAAAGGAACACTTGAAGTTGGTAAGGATGCTGATATCAACGTCTTTGATGGCAACCTTAACAAGCTTGAAACATACAGTTATGGTAAAAAGTTTTCTAAAGAAAACGCATAGTCAAACATTATAGGGGTACAAAAATGAATTCACCGGTATATATTCAAATTCATAATGAAATCAAAAAGGCTATCGAAGCCGGGAAATGGAAAGTGGGAGAGCGAATTCCAGCTGAACGTGAGCTTTCTACAGAATTTAGTGTAAGTCGAATGACTCTTCGCCAAGCTATTTCAACTTTGGTTGATGAGGGGATTTTGGAGCGTAAGGTGGGTTCTGGAACCTATGTTGCTAGCCAAAAAGTTCAAGAAAAAGTTTCGGGTGTTACTAGTTTTACGGAACTAACTGAAGCTCAAGGTAAAAAGCCTTCTAGTCGTACGATTTCGTATCATACGAGTGAACCATCATTGAGTGAAATTGAAAAATTGCAATTAAATGATGGCGATTTGGTATTACGAATGGAACGAATTCGTTTTGCGGATGCTGTACCCATTTGTTATGAGACAGCGACAATCCCAGAAAAACTAGTTACTGATTTTAGTAAATCTGAAGTGACCAAGTCACTTTACAAGACACTGGAAGAAAAAGCGGGTCTCATGATTGGCCGTGCTGATCAGACCGTTTCGGCGATGCTTGCTTCTGAAAAAGTATCTGAGTATTTAGATATTAAACGTGGCGACGCAATTTTGCGTTTACATCAGTTATCGTATGCTCAAGATGGTACGCCATTTGAATACGTTCGGACGCAATATGTAGGTGAACGTTTTGAATTTTATTTGAACCGATAAAAAAAGAAGGAAAATTAGGAGTAGTCCTATTTTTCCTTCTTTTTGTTTGCTTTAAAAGCTTCCAGCATGAAAATGGGTAAGACAATTTGACGTTTGATCCGTTTCGGATCGCTCAATAAACGATAGAGCCATTCAACGTTATGTTTTTGCCAAAATTCAGGCGCGCGTTTGACCACATCAGCGTAAACATCGAAACTACCACCAATTCCCATCCAAATTGCAGAAGTTAAATGACGATGTTCGGCGATGAATTCTTCTTGTTTAGGAAATCCAGTAGCAACAAAAACAATTTCAGGTTGTAGTTGCTTAATTTCGTTAACGATGGGGGAGGTATCTTTGAAGTAGCCATCATGATAGCCAACCAAGTCAATTCCAGAATGCTCACGGTGAATTTTTTGAACGACTTTTTCGATAACTTCAGGTTTGCCACCTAAAAAATAAGTTTTGGAATGATGTTCGTCTGCCCAGTTTAAAAGTTCTGTAAAAACATCATAACCAGTTACCCGTTCGGTTAATGGCGTGTCGGTGAACTTGGAAGCCTTAACGATTCCAATCCCATCAGGAACTAAATAATCGGCGGAATGGACGATTTTAGCATAATCAGGATTCTTACGAGCGAACATCACAATTTCAGGATTAGCTGTAATAATGAATCGATTTTTATGTTGGCTGAGGTCACTTTCGACCTGTTTTAAAAACTGAGATTTAGTGACGTTGAGAAAATTGAATTCGAGAATGTTAACAGAATTAAATTTCATAAGAGCTCTCCTAGATTAAAAATTGCGATTTAATGTATAAATGATAAAATTAAAACAACTGTATTTGTTAGACAGTGGGTTGTTAAACCAAAATAAAAACATAAAAGAGTAGGAGCATAATCATCATGGTAAAAGAGTTTCCAGATGACACATTAACTTTGCATACAGATGCGTATCAAATCAATATGATCCAAACGTATTGGAATAAAGGAATTCACAATAAGAAAGCGATCTTTGAAGTGTTTTTCAGAAATATGCCGTTTGATAATGGGTATGCTGTTTTTGCTGGATTAGACCGAATCATTGATTATATCAGTAACTTACATTTTTCGAAGAGCGATATTGAATACCTACGGGACGTAGTTGGATATCCAGATGATTTCTTAGATTATCTAAAAGATTTCCGTTTTAGAGGCACAATTCGTTCTGCAGTTGAAGGTGACCTTGTTTTTAACAACGAACCCGTCTTACAAGTCGAAGGTCCCCTTGCGGACTGTCAATTAATTGAAACAGCGTTATTGAATATTGTCAATTATCAAACTTTAATTGCAACTAAAGCAGCTCGGATTAAATCCGTAGTTGGATCTGACAAATTACTTGAATTTGGAACACGTCGTGCCCAAGAAATGGATGCTGCTCTTTGGGGAACTCGTGCTGCATACATTGGTGGATTTGACGCCACAAGTAACGTTCGCGCTGGTAAAAAGTTTGGTATCCCAGTGAGTGGAACCCATGCCCATGCGTTAGTACAATATTACATGAATGATTATGATGCTTTCAAGGCGTATGCCACAACCCATCATGACTGTGTCTTTTTGGTAGATACGTTTGACACCTTAAAGAGTGGGGTTCCAAACGCTATTCGAGTTGCTAAAGAAATGGGTGATAAAATCAATTTCTTGGGTGTTCGAATCGATAGTGGAGACATGGCGTACTTGTCAAAACGTGTTCGTGAACAATTGGATGAAGCTGGATTCCCAAACGCTAAAATTTTTGCATCCAATGATTTGGACGAAAAAACAATTCAAAATTTAAAGATGCAAGGCGCTAAAATCGAAGTCTGGGGTGTAGGTACAAAGTTGATTACAGCTTATGATCAACCGGCCCTTGGCGCAGTCTATAAAATGGTTTCGATTGAACGTGATGGTAAAATGATCGATACGATCAAGTTATCTAACAATGCTGAAAAAGTTTCTACTCCAGGTAAAAAACAAGTTTGGCGTATTTCAAGAAATTCAGATGGAAAATCTGAAGGAGATTACATCACACTTTGGGATGAAGATCCAAGAAAAGAAGAATCACTTTACATGTTCCATCCTAACTACACGTACATTAATAAAACAGTGACGGACTTTAAAGCTCGTCCAGTTTTACAAACAATTTTTGAAGACGGTAAATTAGTTTACGATCGGCCAAGTTTAGCTGAAATCAAAGAATTTGCCCGTCGTAGTTTAGACTCACTATGGGACGAATATAAACGTGACTTGAATCCACAAGATTATCCTGTGGATCTTTCCCAAGATTGTTACGACAATAAAGTTGCGATTATTAAGCGTGTTCGTGAATATGTCGGAAAATTAAAATTTTAATGAACTAGGTGAAAAAATGCGAGAATTACAAAAAGAAATTATTGCAGCCTTGAAAGTACAGCCTACAATCGATCCGAAACAAGAAATTCGTCGAAGCGTTGATTTTATGAAAAATTATCTTAAAGGCATTCCAGGACTACGCTCGTTAGTCCTTGGAATTTCTGGTGGACAAGATTCAACACTTGCCGGGGCTTTGGCTGAAATGGCAGCTCGTGAATTACGTGAGGAAACGGGCGACCAAGATTATAAATTTATTGCGGTACGTTTGCCTTACGGCGTGCAAGCTGATGAATCTGATGCAATGAAGGCAATTGAATTTATGCAAGCTGACGAAGTGGTGCGAATTGATATTAAGCCTGCTTCAGATGCAATGGTGGCAGCATTAGAAGCCAACGACCTTGAAATTTCTGATTTTAATAAAGGAAATATCAAAGCTCGCGAGCGGATGATTGCCCAATATGGAATTGCTGGAAATAACGCGGGAATTGTAATTGGAACTGATCATGCTGCAGAATCAGTCACTGGATTTTATACTAAATTTGGTGACGGCGGGGCAGACATTATTCCACTCTGGCGTTTAAACAAGCGTCAAGGAAAAGCAATGCTAAAAGAGCTCAATGCTCCTGTTGAACTTTATGAAAAAACACCAACTGCTGATTTGGAAGAAGATCGTCCAGCGCTTCCGGATGAAGTAGCACTAGGCGTAACTTACGATGACATTGATGACTATCTTGAAGGTCGTGACATCGATATTAAAGCTGCTGAAAAGATTGAAAGCTGGTATAAGAGAACTGCACATAAACGTGTGTTACCTTATACAGTTTTCGACAACTAATTATTAAGTTGATGGATATTGCTTGTAATTGATTTGAATAGTCAGTTATAATCAACGTGTAAACATGAGGGAGTAACTTGCAGCCCGTCTGCGATAATATCACCAACAAGAATAAATCTGGTATTATCTTAATTTAGTGAGACTCATGTGTGTGGGAAAAAATCCTGGCACACATGGGTCTTTTTTCATACCTAGCGTTAAAAAATAGCTTGGAGGGATTATATTATGCATAAAGAACAATGGCAATTAACAGCGGAAGAAGTTTTGAAACAACAGGAAAGTCAGGAAAATGGACTTTCCCCGAGTGAGGTTCAGAGGCGAACTGAGCAATATGGTAAAAATGTGTTAGCAACCAAGAAGAAAACGACGTTATTGCAAAAATTTATTGAGCAATTTAAAGATTTAATGATTATCGTGTTGATGATTGCTGCATTGATTTCTGTTTTTGTCGGCGAAGGGGTCGATGCAATCATTATTATGTTAGTAGTAATTTTGAATGCTATCTTTGGGGTGTTTCAAGAAGCTAAAGCAGAAGAAGCCATCGATGCTTTAAAGAGCTTGGCTGCTCCACAAGCACATGTTCGTCGCGATGGACGGGTACAAACAATCAAAAGTGAGGACCTTGTGCCTGGAGATATTGTTATGCTTGAGGCGGGGGACATTGTACCTGCCGATTTACGATTGATTGAATCTGCTTCGATAAAAATGGAAGAAGCTGCGTTAACAGGCGAATCGGTTCCGGTGAATAAGTCAATCGCCCCGATTGAAGAAGAAAATCCCGCCCTTGGGGACCGAAAAAACATGGCGTTTATGAATAGTAACGTAACGTTTGGTCGTGGAATGGGAGTCGTAACTGGTACAGGGATGCAGACAGAAGTTGGTCGTATTGCTGATTTAATCAATAATGCTGAAGAAACGATTACGCCACTCCAACGTAACTTAGTTAAATTGAGTAAGACTTTAACCTGGTTAATTTTGGGAATTGCGGTGGTGGTTTTCATTGTTGGAATGGTACGTGGTCAAGAAACGTTGATCGATATGTTATTGACCGCGATTTCGCTTGCTGTGGCTGCCATTCCGGAAGGACTTCCAGCAATTGTTACGATTACTTTAGCACTCGGAACACAACGAATGGCGAAACGCCACGCGATCATTCGTAAGTTACCTGCGGTGGAAACACTTGGAAGTACCGAAATTATTGCATCAGATAAAACAGGTACACTAACTCAAAACAAAATGACTGTGGAAAAAGTATTTGTGGATAACCAGTTGTTAGATGCTGGAACAGTTACGCCAGATGCTTCGCGTAAGTTATACGACTTGATGATTTTAAATAATGACACGAAAAAAATTGATAATGATTTAGTCGGTGATCCAACTGAAACAGCCTTGATTGCCTTTAATGACGCTAAAAATTACCTGGCAGATGATGTGATTCAACAATATCCACGAGTTGCCGAGGTTCCGTTTGATTCAGAGCGAAAATTAATGTCTACAATCAATGCATTAAGTGATGGAAAATACCTATTAACTGTTAAAGGTGCGCCAGATGAGTTATTGAAACGAACCACGCAATATGTGGAAAACAACGAAACACAACCAATGACGGATGACGAACTCAAATTGATTCGAGCAACCAATCATGAATTAGCAACGCAAGCAATTCGCGTACTAGGATTTGCATATCGAATCTTAGAACGAATTCCAGAGAATTTAGTTAGTGAAACTGTGGAAAAAGATTTAATTTTTGCAGGATTGATTGGAATGATTGACCCTGAACGGACAGAAGTAGCTCAAGCAGTGCAAGAAGCACACGATGCTGGAATTCGGACGCTGATGATTACAGGAGACCACCGTGATACAGCTGGTGCAATCGCTAAACGACTTGGGATGATCACGGAAGATGAAGTGGATACTGCGGTAATTACTGGGGCAGAGTTAGATCAACAATCGGATGAAGAACTTGCACGTAATGTGGAAAACTATGCTGTGTATGCACGCGTTGCACCGGAGCATAAGGTTCGAATCGTTAATGCTTGGCAGAAAAAAGGTAAAATTGTGGCAATGACGGGGGATGGAGTGAACGATGCACCATCCTTGAAGCAAGCGGACATTGGGGTTGCCATGGGAATTACAGGTACTGAAGTTTCTAAGGGAGCTAGTGATATGGTTCTAGCAGATGACAATTTTGCTACGATTGTGGTTGCTGTAGAAGAGGGACGAAAAGTATTTGCTAATATTCAAAAAGCAATTCAGTATTTATTATCAGCTAATTTAGGTGAAGTAATAACCCTGTTTGTAATGACAATGATGGGCTGGCAAATTTTAGCTCCCGTGCATATCCTGTGGATAAACTTGGTTACCGATACATTTCCAGCAATTGCATTGGGGCTCGAACCAGCTGAAAAAGATGCGATGAAACAAAAACCACGTGGTAAAAATGCTAGTTTCTTATCTGGTGGAGTAGCAACTAATGTGATTTACCAAGGAATTTTAGAAGGGGCAATCACATTATTTGTATATGCGATGGCATTACGTTTTCCAGACCATGCTGGTGCAACACAAATTCATGCGGATGCTTTAACAATGGCATTTGCCACATTGGGCTTGATTCAGTTATTTCATGCGTTTAATTCAAAATCGATTCATGGTTCCATTTTTAGTGCGACAACTTTGAAAAATAAATTCTTCAATTGGTCCATCGTCGTGTCGTTTGTTTTATTAGCAACAACGATTGTTGTGCCAGGCTTAAACGACATGTTCCACGTTAGTAATTTAAATCTGCACCAGTGGGCGATTATTATTCTTTCATCATTATCGATGATTGTGATTGTCGAAGTGGTAAAATTAATACAGCGCACTTTAAAAAAATAGTGGAGAGATTAGATGAGAGCTAACATTCAAACATATGCTGGATTAATTTCCAAGATGACTGAAATTATGGAACAAACTGGAGATCAAGTAGATCCATATTTCCAAGAACTAAAAAAATGCATGCAATTAGGTCAAGTTGCTGATTTAGACCAATCAAAATTGACTGAAATTAAAAATCAATTTCAAAATGCGACGGACAACTATCGCTCAATCGAAAAAGATTTAGTCGAGATGAAGGCACCCATCAAATTGATCGGGAAACATCAAAATTTAAAACACGATTATGTTCAATATATTGAAGAATGTCAAAAAATGGTTACTGCGATCGATCCAGAAGCTAAAAAGGTTGATGTAGAAGCATTTACGGCTTCTGAAAAAGCCCAAGAAGAAATTATGGGACAAATCACGAAGACGTTAACACGAATCATGAATTTACTAGTTGCTTAAGGTTTAAATACAGATAAGAGGTTGAGGAGAGCCATTTCCTCAGCCTCTTCTTGTTAGATTTTAGGATGAACGGGGAGTTAATTTTGGAAGAAAATATTTTAAAAATTGTTGGAATGAAATTAAAGGATTACCGAACTAACCAAATTAAGGCAACGTTGGAAATGCTAGAAGATGGAAATACCGTTCCATTTATTGCGCGTTACCGAAAAGAACGCACGCAAAGTTTGGATGAAGTCCAAATTCGAGAGATTCAGACGACTTATCATCAGATCGAAACTCTCGAAAAACGTAAAGAAGATGTTTTGAAAAACATTGATGAACAACAAAAGTTAACTCCAGAGTTAGCTAAAAAAATTCGGGAAGCAGATGTTTTACAAAAGGTTGAAGATTTATACCTTCCGTTTAAGCAGAAACGCCGTACGAAAGCGACGATTGCTAAAGAAGCTGGATTGGAACCAATCGCTACTTGGATTTTAAGTTTTCCACAAGGGGATTTACAAGCTAAATTACAAGCAGCAATTAATCCTGACCAAGATGTGAATAACGTTGAAGAGGTTTTAGCTGGAGTACACGAAATTTTAGCAGAAGCTTTTTCTGATCAAGCTGACATTCGGGAATGGGTTCGAAATTATACCAAGAAAAATGGGTTGTTAGTAGCTGAAGTGAAGCCGAAGGGGAAGGAAATTGATGAAAATGGCGTTTATGGAATCTACTATGACTTTAGCGAAAAGCTTGCTAAGGTAGCTTCGCATCAAATTTTAGCGATTAATCGTGGGGAAAAAGAAAAGGTATTAAAAGCCAAGATTGATGTTGATGCAGATGGGATTGAACGCTATCTTCACTTCCGTTTAATTGGAAAAAATACTGGTAAGGCTACTGAAATTGTCGAAAATGCGTATCAAGATGCGTATAAACGATTTATTGGACCAGCAATTGAACGTGAATTACGTTCGGAACTTACAGCGATGGGTGATCAACAAGCAATTAGTGTATTTGGTGAAAACTTGTATCATTTATTAATGCAAGCTCCATTAAAAGGAAAAGTAGTTCTAGGATTTGATCCAGCTTATCGAACAGGATGTAAATTAGCAGTAATCGATGAAAATGGTAAGTTCTTAGATAAACTGGTAATTTATCCACATAAACCAGCATCTGGGGAAAAAAGGGCTAAAGCTGGAAAGCAATTAAAAGACTTTATCGAAAAATACCAAGTTGAGATGATTGCAATCGGTAATGGAACAGCCAGTCGGGAATCCGAAGAATTTGTCGCCAACTTAATTAAAGAAATCAAACGACCAATTTATTACGTAATTGTTAATGAAGCCGGAGCATCCGTATATTCTGCTAGTACAGAAGCGCGTGAAGCATTCCCTGAACTTCAAGTCGAGGAACGAAGTGCAATTAGTATTGGTCGTCGTTTGCAAGATCCTTTAGCAGAGCTAATTAAAATTGATCCACAAGCAGTTGGTGTAGGACAATACCAACATGATGTAGCACAAAAGAATTTACACGAACAATTAGATAACGTTGTAGAAACTGCAGTTAACCAAGTAGGGGTCAATTTGAATACAGCAAGTCCAGAATTATTAACTCACATTTCAGGGTTAACGAAGACGACTGCTAAAAATATTGTTAACTTTCGTGAAGAAAACGGTAGCTACCATTCCCGTAAGCAATTAAAGAAAGTTCCACGCTTGGGACCTAAAGCCTATGAACAATCAATTGGATTTTTAAGAATTGTTGATGGCGATGATATTTTAGATAATACTGGAATTCATCCTGAAAGTTATGCGGTAGTAAAACAATTAATGAAGGAATTGGGATTAAAACTACAAGATATTGGTCAAGAAGTTGTTAATACCAAGCTTCAAAGTGTTGATATTAAGTCTGTAGCAGCGCAACTCAACGTTGGGGAAGCAACCTTAGCTGATATTATCGCTGAATTACAAAAGCCAGGACGTGATTTGCGTGATGAGATGCCTACGCCACTTCTTCGATCAGACGTATTGACGTTAGAAGATTTGAAGCCGGGGATGGAACTTCAAGGAACGGTTCGTAATGTAATTGATTTTGGTGCTTTTGTTGATATCGGTGTGAAGCAAGATGGTTTGGTCCACATTTCAAAATTGAAAAAAGGGTTCGTGAAGAAACCAAGCGACGTCGTTTCGGTAGGTGACATTGTCAAAGTTTGGGTTGAAAGTGTCGATATAAATCGGCATCGAATCCAATTAACGATGGTGCCCGAAGCATAAGATGACTAATTTAGAATTACAGCAACTTACGAAGCGGATTGCTAAGGAGTCATTTGGAAAGAACTTTCCATATAAAGTGGTCTTTAATCGACGACTTAAAACAACGGGTGGGCGATATCATTTAAATGATCATCATATTGATATTAATCCATTAATGCTAGAGGAATTCGATGAGGCTACCTTGATTGGAGTGATCAAGCATGAGCTTGTACATTATTTTGTGCATATGCTAAACGAGAAGCCAGATCATCGAAATCCGCATTTTCAACAGCTTTTACGACAGGTGGGAGGATTGCGATATGCGCCGGCTACTTCTAAACGCCGTCAAACCGCACCTAAATTGATTTATCAATGTCAAAAATGTGGATTGGAATATCTACGTCGTAGACGGATTAATACGCAAAAATACGTTTGTAGTAAGTGTCGTGGACGCCTGAGACTGCTATAATCACATTCTTTTGAAATAAATTGCAAAAAAGACTTGCTAGAGGTATTCAGATTTGCTAATATTATCTAGTAAGCTTTTGCGGCCATGGCGGAACTGGCAGACGCGCAGGATTAAGGATCCTGTCCGGATTTACCCGGGTGGAGGTTCGAACCCTCTTGGCCGCATCAATACAGTAAAAAAGGATTCCTAGTAATAGGAATCCTTTTTTTGTATTTTCAGTCCAAATGTTCTGAAAGTGATACACTTATTGATACACAAATAGTGTATCAATGTTTTGTGTATCAAAAGGAATGCTTATTTCGCGGTATTTAATTGCTAGTGTATTTTGGCACGGTATTTGCTTATATATAAGTGAATGCTAAATGCATTGTATTTACAATGTGTTTCGCACATCAAATTGAATTAAATCAATTTGATGGATGGATATTTGCCCATGAGAAACGAAATTAAATTAAAATTTAAACTTTAATAG
>JALAGR010000126.1 GCA_022712335.1 Pediococcus sp.
ATTTCAATTTAAATGAGGATGCCATGATGAAAAATTTGGTAATAGTAGATTTAGGATCAAACTCCGCTCGAATGGCAATTAATTCCATTTCAGACGATGGAACTTTTCGAGAAATTAAGCGAGTTAAGGAAGACTCCCGAATTTCAGAAGGGATGGGACGCGAACGTCTTTTACGTCCACAAGCGATGAACCGAACCATCGAGGCTTTACACCGGTTCAAAGAAATTTATGAAACATATCCTAATACGGAAGTTCGTGGAATTACGACGGCCGCAGTAAGAATGGCGCGTAATCAAAATGAATTTTTAGGTCGGGTCAAAAAGGAAACTGGCATCAAATTGCATGTCTTATCTGGGGATGATGAAGCCTATTACGATTATTTAGGAGTAATCAATTCTCTAGAAGTTAAAGACTGCTTGATTCTTGATACTGGTGGAGCGAGCTGTGAGTTGATTGATGTGCACGATGGAAAAGCTCGTAACATGATTAGTATTCCGATCGGGGCGGTATCTCTGTCCGAACGTTTCCATTTGACTGATATGGTTAGGGCGGATAATTTATTTGCGGCTGAAATTTTTGTCAATAAACAATTACGCGATGTTTGGTGGATAATGGACGCCTTTAATAAGCCCATTGTTTTACTAGGCGGAGCCAACCGAACTTTAGCCCGCATGAATCGCCGACATCAAAAGATTTCTAGAATTAATAATATTCATGGCTATCGACTAAAAACGGAGTCAGTCAATCGTACGTTTAAATCGCTTATCACGCGTAATTTAGAAGCACGCAAAAAAATGTCCGGACTTGAAGCATCTCGTGCAGATATTATCGTTGGTGGAATGTTACCATTAGTGATGTTATTACAAATGATCGATGCTGATCGGGTGATTTTCTCTGAAAGTGGTGTTCGTGAAGGCATTATTTCAGAATATATCAATTTCAGAAAAGAGGATTAATCTAAATGGTGGATGGTTATCACAAATTAACGCGCAAGCGACAACTTGAGCTGCTTGCCCAGCGAACCAACGTTGATTTGTCAAAACTAACAAAATTAGCGGTTGATTCAATTCACCAACATCAAATTGAAAACTATCTGACGGACTTTAATTTACCTGAAGGAATCGCGGTCAATCTGGAGGTTAACGGACGATCATACTTTGTTCCAATGGTGACCGAAGAGCCCTCGGTAATTGCTGCTGCTAGTAACGGAGCCAAAATTGTTCAACGAGCTGGTGGCTTTACAGCGCACAGTACACGATTGATGGTCGGGCAAGTTTTAGTAAGTGGCACTGATTTAGCGCTAGTGAAAAACTATGTTGAAAAGCAAAAACAACATTTGGTGGAAATTGCTAATGCTGCCCATCCTTCAATGCAAGCACGGGGAGGGGGAGCACAAAGCCTCCAAGTGCGAGAATTAGATGAAGATAAACTATCAATCGATTTAATTGTCGATACGCGTGAGGCAATGGGTGCCAACACGGTGAATTCCATGGTAGAAGCGGTTAAACGGGAATTACTCGCTAACCAAATTAATGTCGATATGGCAATTTTGTCAAACTTGGCGGATCATGCACTCACTGAAGCAACGTGCCAAATTCCGGTTGAATTGCTAGGCGAAGAAGTGGCTGAAAAGATTAGCTTAGCCAGTGAATATGCGCAAGTTGATCCTTATCGCGCAACTACCCACAACAAAGGAATTATGAACGGAATCGATGCAGTGGTAATGGCTACTGGCAACGATTGGCGCGCAATTGAAAGTGGCGCACATGCATACGCTGCGCGCAGTGGACAATACCGTGGATTGAGCACTTGGAACGTTGTCGATGGCATGTTAGTCGGAAAAATAGTGTTACCTTTACCGGTCGCAACGGTGGGTGGATCAATTGGAATCAACGCTCAAGCTCAAATGAATTTAAAAATAATGCAGATTCAAAATGCAAAACAATTAGCTGAAGTGATTGCTTCGATCGGGTTGGCACAGAACCTAGCTGCTCTACGTGCCATTGTATCCGAAGGAATTCAACAGGGACACATGCGCCTACAAGCTAAATCGTTATTAATCGAACATGGTGTTGCTGAAACTGATTTAGAAGTGGCGGTCAATATGTTAGTTCAAGCAGAACGAATCGATTCTAAAAATGCGCAAAAAATTATTGAACAGCTAAGAAAGAAGGATACTGATGAGTAAAATTGAAGTGAACGATACAGTAAAATCACTTCTTGAGGAAGTTAATGCAAGTTTTCCAGGAGAAGTACGGATTGGATTTGGAGAAGAACAATCAGGTTTTGTACGTCATGACCAAGCTCAGCAATTCGTTGAAGAAGGCAAAATGTTAATTAAGGTGAATGACATTACTGCACCGAATTACACAGCTTCCCATGAATTAATTCACATGTTGATGATTTTAAAAGGCTTCCCACAACTTTATTTCCAATTATCAACGGGTGAAAAAGATACAGACAACCAATTGATGTTCTTGATCACAGAACTTTACGACGTAATTGCACATGAAGTGGTCGTAAAAGAACAACGTCGTCATTTCTTGATTGATGATGAGGTTGAAGAAGCCTTTTTGAAAGGAATCAAAGATGCTGTCGATGCCGAAGATGACGGTAAAGTTGACGGTTTTAGCACAATTCGTTTAATTATGATGATGGATGCAATTACGTTTTATGGGGATGTTTTAGATCGTTTTGAAGAACGTTTGATGGAAGCTTATCCAACAACTTACCAAGCGGCTAAAAAGATTATGCAGGAACTTAATCAACGCGCAATCAGCAATCCATTTGATTTTCGCCGTAAGGTAATCAAAGCCTTTGAATTAGTGGATGTCCAGCTAAAAGAATGGGACTTGCCAGAAATTCATGCTATGGAATTTGCCACATTAGGAAGCGTCTTTAGTGAACGCCAACTACGTTTGTCAGTTAAACAATTGTTCCAAATTTTCCACTCGGATTTGCACGAAAAGGCACAAGATACACGAGGCTTTGTTGGACTAGGAATCAGCGATCAACAAAATGCTTTCGTTGTACCAACACCTAAAGACATGCCAAGTGACGAATATTTCCGCGAATTATACGCTAAAAATGTCAAAGATTTCTTTGAAGAAATGAAAATGCCTTATACGATTAGATAGAAAAAAGGTCCTGATGCTAGAAAATGACTAGTATCAGGACCTTTTTGTTATGCGATGGAAACTAAGCGCTCCAGTCCCACCAAGTTTTCTCGAAAGGCATGCTTAGCAATGGGTGCCAAAAAGGTTAATGGTAATTTGGTTGAATCTTCATCGACTAGTAAGGTTTGTTCAACCAGAGTTACAGCACCTTGGTCAGTTAAATCAAATCGTAATTCGTATTCTAAACGTCCACCAGTGCTGGTATAAGTGATCGAATTATCGTGGCTAGTGACTGAAATCATTTCAAATTTATTTAACGCAGATTTAGTGCGCGAAATTAAAAAATGATCGTCTTTAGGTGTCACCGAGTTAATGTCAGGTACCCACTTTAAAAGATTTTGGGGACTCTGCAAAATAGTAGATAAACTTGTTACATCGGAATGGACAACAACGGTATTAGTAAATAATTTTTTCAAAATAAAAACCTCCTTTATTTGATAACTCAAGCATAGGAGGTTTTGTTGTTTTTGAAAAATAAGAGTTCTTATATTTTGAAATCTTGGTAGGGATGTTCACTAAATAATTCTGCAAAAATTTTAGAGCGTTGAGCGGCTTCACTTTGGAGATTAAGGTCGTTAGTTTGCGAAGCTACCTTGGCGAGTAGATAGTACAAATTAGCTAGCATGTAATGCGAATCATGGTTTGTAATAAAATTGAGTCCATTTTCGATTGCGTGTGTGCATTCTAAAAAGTCCTGTTGACGATAGGCGTTAAAGGCTTGTAAGTAAAATAGAATATTTAAGTTAGGGTGGTAAACAGCGCTTTTAATGTCAGCAAATGATTGTTGTAGATATTTATCGCCTGATGGAGCAGTATGTAGATTTAAAATTAATCCTAATGTGCCTAAACATAACCGGTCAAGGATGCTCGGGGTAGATGAACTGGAAGCTAGTGCCAGTTTCAAGTGTTGAATGGCATTTGTTGTATCGACATCGATTTGAAATTCTGCGATTGCTAAATAATAGTAGTACGATTGAGTTTGGGCGGGTGTAATTAAAGCATTTAAAGTTGTTTTTTGATGAAGTAATTCAAATAAATGTTGATATTGATGCTGATTGCATAAACGATCCAATTCCTGATTCAAATTGTCATCGTTGCTAATTGCATAATTTTCAGCAAGCGTTAAACGGTCTAAACTAATTGAAAGGCGCTGGCATAAAGCAATCACTAGTTGAGCGTTGGGAATGTATTTATCATTTTCTAAGGATGAAAGCATGGCTTGAGAACAAATTCCGTCAGCAACCGCTTTTTGGGTTAAATGTTGGGACTGACGCGTTTGCTTTAAAATACTACCAATTGTAATTTCCATTTTAAAGACCTCATCAAAATAAAAACTGGACAACAAATGAATGCGCCCAGCTAGAGATATCGTTTATCTTTCAGGCATTACCATCATGGCTACGACGTAAAGGAGTAGTCCAGGGAAGAAACCTGTGAAAAGTGTTAAAGCGGTATAGATAATCCGCAAGAGAGTTGTATCAAAATCGTAGGTTTCAGCAAAACCACCAATTACACCAGAAAAAACTTTGTCGTTCCTAGATTTGTATAGCTTGTTTC
>JALAGR010000127.1 GCA_022712335.1 Pediococcus sp.
GCCAGAAACACGTCGTACCGGAAATGGTCAGTCAATCAAGTTGAAAGGTGTTCAAGAAAATAACCTCAAAAACATTAATGTTGATTTTCCATTAGGAGAGTTTGTTGCCGTAACTGGTGTTTCTGGGTCTGGAAAGTCAACGCTGGTCAACATGGTTTTGAAACGTGTCTTGGCACAAAAATTAAACCATAATTCAGAAAAACCTGGTAAATATAAATCAGTAAGTGGTATTAAAAATATTGAAAAAATCATCAACATTGACCAATCACCAATTGGACGAACACCAAGAAGTAATCCAGCAACTTACACGAGTGTCTTTGATGATGTGCGAGGATTATTTGCACAAACCAATGAAGCTAAACTTCGTGGATATAGTAAAGGACGATTTAGTTTTAATGTTAAGGGTGGACGTTGTGAGGCATGTAAAGGTGACGGGATTCTCAAGATTGAAATGAATTTTTTGCCAGATGTTTATGTACCGTGTGAAGTCTGTCATGGAACGCGTTATAATTCTGAAACTCTTGAAGTTAAGTACAAAGGCAAGACGATTGCTGATGTACTTGATATGACGGTTGAAGAAGCAACTGAGTTTTTTGCACCAATTCCTAAAATTGCTCGTAAACTGCAAACGATTATTGATGTTGGTTTGGGCTACGTCCATTTAGGACAATCAGCAACGACCTTGTCTGGTGGGGAAGCTCAACGAATGAAGTTGGCTTCTGAATTACACAAGAAGGCTAATGGTAAAAACTTTTATATCTTAGATGAACCAACAACTGGTTTGCATACGGATGATATCAAACGTTTATTAGATGTGCTCCAACGTTTGGTCGGCAACGGTAATACTGTTTTAGTAATTGAACATAACTTAGATGTGATTAAAACGGCAGACCACTTGATTGATCTAGGTCCCGAAGGTGGAGCAGGCGGGGGACAAGTAGTTGCTGTGGGAACACCTGAGGCAATTGCTGCTGTTCCTGAAAGTTATACTGGAAAGTATCTAAAAAAAGTTTTGGAACGTGACCAAGAACTAAGTCAAAAGTAATCAAAAGGGAGCTTCGAGCTCCTTTTTATATATTCTAAAAAAGACACGCCCGGATGTGTTATACTGGAGTAGCTACCTTTATAGGAGGAATTAATAATGAATGAAAGACTACAATTTGTTGTGGTAACAGGAATGAGTGGTGCTGGTAAGACAGTTGCCATGCAGAGCTTTGAAGATTTAGGCTTTTTCTGTGTGGATAACATGCCACCAGCTTTACTACCCAAGTTTTGGGAATTAATTAAAGAAAATGGGAAAATTAGTAAAGTGGCGTTAGTTGTAGACTTACGTTCACGCGGTTTTTATGACCAAATTTTAACGATGCTTGCAGGTGAAGATGATCAGCATATCAAAACGGATGTGGTCTTTTTGGATGCAACGGACGAAGAATTGGTTGCGCGTTATAAAGAAACTCGTCGTGCACATCCACTCGCAATGGATGGACGTGTGGCTGATGGGGTTCGTAAAGAGCGAGAACTTTTAGCGCCCATCAAATCTGAGGCGCAAATCGTGATCGATACATCAAATATGACGCCTCGTGAGTTACGAAGTGATATTTTTGGACATTTTTCAACCAACAAGACGATTCCAAAGTTCCACGTTGAAGTTGTTTCATTTGGTTACAAGTATGGTAGTCCAATCGATGCTGACATTATCATGGATGTTCGTTTCTTGCCTAATCCATTTTATGTTGCAGAATTGAAAAATAAGATTGGAACTGACCAAGCAGTTTATGATTACGTGATGAATCAACCTGCTACTGAAAAATTTTATAACGATTACTTAAAATTATTAATGGACATCATGCCTGGCTATCAAAAGGAAGGCAAGTCTAATCTAACCATTGCGATTGGATGTACTGGTGGGCAACACCGGTCAGTCGCAATTGCAGAACGACTTGCAAAAGACTTATCTGAAAAATATGTAACAAATATTTCGCATCGTGATGCGAATAAACGAAAGGAAACGGTAAATCGATCATGATCAGAAAAAAAGGTCCGAAAATCGTCGTCATTGGCGGTGGTACAGGACTCCCAGTGATCCTTAAAGAATTGCATCAACGTAATGCAGAAATCACAGCCATCGTAACGGTTGCAGATGACGGTGGTTCATCGGGAATCATCCGAGATTACGTGAATGTTGTTCCGCCTGGGGATATTCGAAATGTGATGGTCGCTTTATCTGATATTGATCCTGAGTTTAAAGATATTTTCCAGTATCGCTTTAAGAGTCAAGATAAATTTTTGGCCGGACATGCGATTGGTAATCTAATTATTGCTGCGCTTTCAGAAATGCGGGGAGGAATCGATCCTGCTATTCGAGAATTATCTGAAATGCTTCAAGTTGAAGGCCATGTTTATCCAGCAAGTGCTGAACCGTTGGTATTACACGCGAAATTTACGGATGATACGCTGTTGGCTGGTGAAGCAGGAATTACTGCTGCTCACAAAGACATTAAAGAAGTTTGGGTCGGTAATAATCCATGGAGCGAAAATAAAAAGCCGCATGCGGTTCCAGAAGCTTTACAAGCAATTGAAGAAGCCGACGAAATTATATTAGGACCAGGAAGTTTATTTACCAGCATTTTACCTAACTTAATGATTGAGGATATCGGACGAGCAGTATTGAAAACTAAGGCTGAAATCGTTTATATCTGTAATATTATGACTCAAAAAGGTGAAACGATTAATTTCACGGATGCAGAACATGTTCGTACGTTAAATAAACATTTAGGCCGTAATTTTGTTGATACAGTGTTAGTTAACACAGAAATCGTGCCGGAATCTTATATGGACTTCAATCGTTATGATGAAGTTTCAAAACAAGTAATTCATGATTTTAAAGGACTACGAGAACAGGGCGCTCGGGTAATATCTGATAATTTCTTATTGTTAAGAGACGGTGGAGCGTTCCATGATGGGAAAAAGGTTGTAGATGAGTTGATGAACATCTGCAGTAATCCAATCAAAAAAGTGTGATTAGGAGGTTCAGAATTTGTCATACGCAAGTGAAGTAAAAAAAGAACTGACAAGTTTGGAAGTTCATGAAAAAAATGCGAAGGCTGAATTGATGGCATTGATCCGAATGAATGGAGCAATCGGAATTAATAATCGGCAACTTACATTGAATGCGCAAACTGAAAATCCAGCAATCGCAAGAAGAATTTATTCCCTACTCAAAGATTTTTACCATTTAGAAGCAGAACTTAGTGTTCGACGTAAAATGAAATTGAAAAAGAATAATTTATACATCGTTCGTCTAAGAACAGGTGTCAAAGAACTTTTAAGTGATTTATCAATTTTAAAAGATGATTTTCAAATTAACGAAAGGGTTCCAGAAGGGTTATTGACTGAAGAATCTGAATTACGATCATACCTGCGAGGAGCATTTCTGGCGAGTGGATCGGTAAATAATCCAGAGACTAGTCGTTATCACTTAGAAATTTATTCACTCTATGAATCACACAATCAAATGATTGCCGATTGGATTAACAAGTATAATTTGAACGCTCGAACAACGGAGCGTCGAAGCGGCTACATCGTCTATTTAAAAGAAGCGGAACATATCGCTGACTTTTTACAATTAATTGGTGCAACTAATTCGATGTTGAAATTTGAAGATGTTCGAATTATGCGAGATATGCGGAATTCGGTCAATCGTTTAGTTAACTGTGAAACAGCCAATTTGAATAAGGTTGCGAACGCTTCGATGAAGCAAATTAATAACATTAAGTATATTGATGAAACGGTTGGGTTAGGC
>JALAGR010000128.1 GCA_022712335.1 Pediococcus sp.
ATCAAACAAAGTTTCGATTTCTTCAACAACTGGGGGAACATCATCGAGTTCCTCTGGTTTTAATTTATGAACTAAGAACCAATCAATATGAGCATTTTCATTATCGAGAACCTCAAAGTCATAATTTTGAATTCGAACGTGTTCGCCGACTTTGATGTCAGGTTTATGATCGATGACATAGCCACCAAGGGTAACTACATCCTCTTCTTCAAAATCCGGTACATCAATGCCAAAGTAACGTTCAAAATCGTAAACGGTCATTTTACCGCTAACTTTGTAGTGACCATTTTCTTCTTTATGAATATAATCGCCAGAAACATCATCGATTTCATCGTTGATGTTGCCGAAAACTTCTTCATAAATATCCTTATCAGTAATAATTCCACTTGTTCCACCGTATTCATCCACAACGACCGAAATCGGTACTTGTTTTTGAATCATTTGTTCTAAAACATCTTGTAATGCAAGTGTTTCAGGAACAGTAATGATGTTACGAAGGAGCTTGCTGACTTTGATATCACCATCGACTTGGCTTTGACGGATAATATCGTAGTTGTAAATATAGCCAAGAATCTTATCTTTATCGTTGTTGGCAACCACAGGGAAGCGACTAAAACGACTTTGAAGATACTGGCGGAGTGCTTCATCAACTTTACTATCGATATCTAAAACAACCAATTGTGTACGGTCGATCATGATGTCTTTAGCGACTTTATCGTTGAAATCAAAAGCACGTTGCATATAAACATAATCATTTTTATCGAGTTCGCCACCACTAACGGCGTTACGAGAAAGATTTAAGATTTCTGCTTGTGAGAAAATCTCGTCACTTTCATCAGCTGGTTGCATTCCAAGCAAACGGACAATTCCGTTGGCAGAAGCATTAAGCAACCAAACGAATGGATAAAATGTTGTATGGAAATAATGGAGGGGTGTAACTACCCACATTAAAACTTTTAGTGGAATATCGATACTAATATTCTTTGGGACAATTTCTGTAATAACCACTTCTAAGTAGGTTAACAATAGAACACCAACAACTGCTCCTACGATGTGTAGAGAAGCTGAGTTAATTAAGTGAGTTGCTCCAAAAACTTCAACAACAAAGTACTCAACGGTTGATTCACCAATCCAACCTAAGATAATACCACAGATCGAAGTACCTACTTGAGTTGTGGATAAATATTCGTTTAGTTTACGAACCATCCGCATGGCAAGTTGGTATTTCTTCTTTTTACGAGCGCTTGTTGTTGCTTTTTCAGCCTCTTCTAAGGCACTGAGCCGCGTTTGCACTAAGGCAAATTCTGCTGCAACAAAAAAGTAAGCTAATATGAAAGTAATTAGCATCACAATCAGGTTAGAGACTATCTGACCGCTATCCAAAAATAATTCCCCATTTCTTTTTCTAGTTATTGTTACATTATACAACGAGAGATTTAAAATTAGTATGAAAAGTAGATTTCTTTTTTATGTTGTATAGGAAGTTTAATGGTATCATGAAATTGCAATTGATTAAATAGCGGACGGGGGTACTTTGATAATGAAGAAAATTAACATTGGTGGAATGCAGGCTTCAAACGTTGCTTTAGGGATCATGAGAATGAATGCGCTATCAAACGAAGAAGCTGCTACTGCAATTGATGCTGCTTTTGACGCAGGAATTAATTACATTGATTCAGCAGATATTTATGGACATGGTGATTCAAGTAAAAAATTCCGCGAGGGTTTGAAGTTAGCAAGTGTAAATCGTGAAGATTTGTATATTCAATCTAAAGGTGGAATTGAAAACGGTAATAGTGGCGAAATTCCATATGGTAATCGTTACAACTTTAGTAAAGAACACATCATTAGTGCGGTCGATGGAGAACTCCAACGGTTGGGCGTAGAATATTTAGATTCTTTCTTGTTGCATCGCCCAGATCCATTAATGGAACCAACTCAAATTGCAGAAGCTTTTGATGAACTTCAAGCTGCTGGAAAGGTCCGCCACTTTGGGGTTTCCAACTTCAATCCAATGCAAGTTGAACTTGTTCAAAAATACACTAAACAAAAGTTAGAGATTAACCAGCTTCAATTTGGAATTATGCACACTGGGATGATTGATTTTGGAATGCACACCAATATGTTTGATGAACGTAGTATTGATCATGATGGACAAATCTTGGAATATTCAAGATTACACGACATGACGATTCAAGCTTGGTCACCTTACCAATATGGATTCTTTGATGGAGTATTCATTGATAATCCTAAATTCCCAGAACTAAATAAAAAGATGAAACAAATTGCTGATATCTATGGTGTAACCAAAAATGCGATTGCTACTGCTTGGATTTTACGTCATCCAGTACAATTCCAAGTCTTGTTGGGAACGATGAATCCTCAACATATTAAGGAATCGGCTGCTGGTAGTAACGTCGAATTGACGGGTCAAGAATGGTACGACATTTACTATGCTGCTGGAAATGATATGCCATAAAACAAAAAAATAGTAATGTACCTCGTTAGTGAGGCGCATTACTATTTTTATTTACTCTTTTTTTGAATTGCTACACGCAAAATTGTTTTTCGTTTAGCTTCTTCAACTCGTCGAAAATCGCTCATGTAAATTTCAGTGTGTTCTTTCTCGCTCCGTTCGTAACCAGCTTCATCAATGAACTTTTCTAGTTTTTGGAAACTTTCGGGTTCATCATCAAATGCACCAATGTGTAGAATTTGTGCTACCAGTTGTTCAGGTCGATGTTCGAAAAAGACTTGATCAAATAGGGTGACATCAATTTTTGGCTCAGCTCGTTTTAACGCTTCTTCAGCAATGGCATCCGTCACGAAATCAGGTTGCTTAATGCTAATTGTGTACTTGAAATACTCCTTTTTCATTACGGGAGCATTTAAGTATGCGGATTGAATTCCCCAGTAACCTTGGAGTGGATACACGGTGTATAACTTAAAGTTAGGGATATCCCAATCGTTCTTCTGACTCATCCGAATTGCGTATGAAACGGGGTAGAGCGTCTGAAGTCGACTTTGAAAATCAAGTTGGTTGGGGTCGCCATTACCTTTGATACTGAAATGATTTTGTGCAGGGATGGTTAAAATCTGAGGCTTTTTTCTGAGAGAAAAGCCCGGTTCATCTTTGCGCCATTCGATTTTTTCACTATTCATAAAGAGTTCCTCGTAGGGATGAATTAATTAAGAGCCTTATTGGCGTCACTAATCTTCATCGTGATATTTTTAGGATGATCTTGAATAACGACAATTGTTCCATTTCCTAAGAAATCTTTTTCACCTGAATACTTAATAGGATATTCTTTGGCAACTGAACCTGAATTTTGAAGTCCCATGACATAAATTTCTTCGTCAGTGGAATCATCACTGAAAACAAATGCGATTGCTGGTGTAACAACAATTTGGTCTTTCTTCATTTGACGTAAAGTGTCCCATAAACCATTAATAATTTCGATTGGGAACATTTCTTTTACTTCTTCGGATACTTTTCTTTTTTTAGTTGGATCAAACATTAAACTTTCCTCCGTTATTATGCATGTAAATAGAGTACCACAAATGATAATTTTTGATAAACATTCTATAGTTTTAGATTATCTAGTTTTTAAAACTAGGTTAAGATGATATAATAAAAGAAAACATATAAAGGAGCACTAGTTATGAGTGATTATAAAGAATACCAAAGATGGCTTGAATTAGTACGATTAATTGAATTACCACATTGGGATGATCTTCCAAACTTTGATCTTTATATGGATCAAGTGGTCGCATTGATGACAGAATTCACGGGACCTTTAGGGCTTGAAGCAGTGACTCCCGCAATGGTCAATAATTACGTCAAAAACAAGGTGATCGTTGCGCCAACTAAGAAAAAATATCAAGTAATGCAAATTGCAGATATTTTATTGATTACACTTTTAAAACAATCATTTTCAATCCAAGAGATTCGCTCAGGGATTGATCGAGTAACAGCAAGTGAATATCCAAAGCAAGCATACGATCGTTTCATTGATTTAGTTAACAACAAAATTAAGCACATGGGACAATGTCGTCCGGATCGCAATGCTAATAATTTAACTGATCAACTTTTAGA
>JALAGR010000001.1 GCA_022712335.1 Pediococcus sp.
CTATTGTACCGATGATAATCATTAACTTTTGATTATTCAATCTCACCACTTAGCACGCGATCAATCATATCCATCACACCGCTGGCATTGTTGTCCAATGGTGTAACTAAATCAGTTGCAGCTAACGCTTCTGGTTCCGCGTTCTTCATCGCATAGCCAAGACGCGCATGTTGGAGCATTGCTTCGTCATTTTGTGTATCGCCAAATGCCATCGTTTCGTCCATCGAAACTTTCCACAAATTTTGGAGTTGTTGAAGTCCATAAGCCTTCGTGACGTGTGGCATTACAATATCCATACCACCTAAGCCACTCATCACGCTTCCTAAGTCATCCCCGAGATCCCGGCGCAACATCGCCGCTTGGCTACGAACGTCATCTTTATCAGCCCAATGAATATCAATTTTATAAATCGAATCCGTAATACCGTTAAAATGATCGACCGCCGTGAGTTGGCTGTAGAAGTATGAACTCATCGGCCATTCGGGATTGTCCATCTTCATGTTGGTAAACGCCCGATGCTGGCTAGACAAGATAATTTCAGCATCTTTAAATTCCGAAGTCGTTGCTAAATACTCCACCGCATCTTTCAATAGACCAGGCTTCAAGGGATTGTCATCCAAAATTCGTCCCTGCTCCATCGTCAACGCGCCATCTTCAGCAACAAAGGTCATGTCGCCATTAATTCCGGCAAAAACATCCTGACAGTGTGCCATCTGATTACCACTCGCCACAACAAATTTGATGTGCCGGCGATTAAGTTCATCCAGCTGCGTCTGAAAGCGTTCGTGGTCAAAATCATGTTGGTCATTTAAAAAAGTTCCGTCGATATCACTCGCAATTAATTGAATACTCATCGGTTCCTCCTACTATTAACTAACGTCCGCCTACAATTCGGTTGATGTTACTTGAAAGATGAATCCAAAGATTGTCGGCATCAGTAATAAAGTCTTCTTTAAAGTCCTTACCCATTGGTTCAATGCTTCCAGTTGGCAAATTGATGACGTCATAAACCACCAAACTACCTTCTTCTAATTTACATGTAAAATAGTGTCCATCAAGAGCTTCATCTAGAAGTTGTTGTGCATTGTCGACAACCGCTTGGTCGATAAGTTGGTCTTGGTCGACCTCTTTTCCCATTTCTTTTAATTGTTCCATCATAATCCGAAGTTCGGTCATGTCATGTGGAATTTGAATAAATGCCATTTCAATCTCCTCCGTTTTCTTTACTAAATGTAATTTTACCATTAATTTTGAGTTAGAATAGTAGTTAAACAATGGTGAAGGGATTTTTAATTATGTTATTACAAAGTATTCAAGGCGTTTTAGTAATCATTATCATGGTTGCCGTCGGTTATTACCTCGCTTCACTCCAATGGTTTCCTGGGAATTCTAAAAAATTAATTGCCAAAATCGTTACCCAAGTTGCATTACCACCCTATATGATTGTTTCCATCACCAAAGATTTTACAAAAGCCGAATTGATTAAGCTTTTGCCAAACCTCTGGTACCCAGTCCTTTCCATGTTCATTTTAATGGGAATTTCTTGGATCGTAGCTCGTAGTATCAAAGTCGATCCTAAGCATCATGGCTTGTTCATGTCGATGTTTTTTAATTCCAACACCGTTTTCGTTGGTTTACCTATCAACCTTGCTATTTTTGGTGACCGCAGTCTTCCATACGTGCTGGTCTACTATATGGCAAACACAACGATTTTCTGGACGCTAGGTGTTTACTTTATTCAACGTGATAGTTCTAATAACGTTCAAATGAATTTCAAAGATGCATTGAAGAAAATTTTTTCTGCACCACTACTAGGATTCATGATCGGGATCGTTTTGATTGTTCTAAACATTCAACTCCCAACTTTCCTAATGTCGAGTTTTAATTACCTCGGTGGATTAACGATTCCACTTTCGATGTTGTTCATTGGGATTTCCGTTTACGACGCTGGCTTGAAAAACATGCGTTTCCAAAAAGACAACCTCGGTGTCCTCGCCGGAAGATTCATTTTCGCTCCAGTCATCATGTCGTTACTGGTATTTCCTAGCCACATGCCTACAATCATGAAGGAAGTTTTTATTTTGCAATCCTGCATGCCGGTCATGACCAATGCTCCCGTCGTTGCTCAACTCTACGATGCGGATGCCGATTTTGCATCCATCATGGTCACCGAAACAACTTTATTATCACTCGTGATGGTTCCCGTGATGATGACGATTCTAAGCCATTAAAAAAACGAATTGCATCTGTCTGCTAAATGCGGACGGGCAATTCGTTTTTAGTTTTTAAAAGAATAATTTACTTACGATAATTACAAAAATCAAAAGGACGATGGAACCTAAAAATGCAGCTAAGAATGCGCCTTTTCCACGTTTAAAAATCACACGGAAGTTTACTGACATTCCCAACGCAGCCATTGCCCTCCCTAAAAAGATGTATGCAAATTTAACTAACCAATCCAATACGGTTGCGCCTAGTGGTACGAAAGTTCCAATAACACTTGCTAAAATAAAGCCAGCCATGAACCAAGGAATTGGTAATTTTCCACGAACAGCATCACTACTTGCGACGGTCGTGTGGCTCCGGTGCCAGAAACCGATAATCAACGCTACTGGAGCTAGTAGTAAAACTCGTGATAGCTTTGTGATGATGGCGGTATCCAAACTAATTGGTCCACCAGCGCCACCGGTCGCTACAGCATGGGCAATTTCGTGCAATGAGCCACCTGCGACCACTCCAAATTGAGTGGGTGTGAGATGTAACATGGGCTTCAAACCAATTTCGATAAAAGTGAATAATGTTCCCAAAATCGCAACCACGGCGATTGCCATTACTTCATCTTCACGCTTTAATTCTTGTTGATCTTCAGGAACTTGAATCTGAGGTGATACACCCATGACGGCTGCGGCTCCACAGATCCCAGTACCACTCGCCACCAAAATCGCTAAATCAGAATCCACACCGAATTTGCGCGCTAATGTGTACACACCTAAAATCGTCAATGTTACAACAAAAACTGCGAGTAAGATGGTTTTAACCCCCGCGTTTGCGAGGTCAACCAAGTTCAACTTGAACCCTAATAGGATAATTCCTAAACGTAAAAACTTGTTAGAAATAAATCCTGTTCCCTTTTTAGAACGCTGGATTACTACAGGACTAGTCTGAACGACCATCCCTAATACCAGTGAGATCACCAATGCTCCAATCAAACTAAAATAAGGTAACTGCGCTAATAACGTTCCCGCTGTTGCACAAAGCAACGTAACTAATATTGCCATCCAAAAACTTGAATCTTTTACTACTTTAGCCATTTCAATTCTCTCCTATCTCTTAGCATCATAAATAATATCGTATCAAAAACCGTAGATAAAATATAATTATGATTTATAATTGGTTTATAAATTAAACTTATAAGGACGAGAAAAATGTTAGATAATCGTTACGCCACCTTTGCATTACTTTGCAAAAATAAATCGTATACCAAAACTGCGCAAGAACTTTTTGTCTCGCAACCCGCGGTATCACAGCAAATTAAAAGTCTAGAAGGCGAGCTTCAACTCAAACTAGTTGAATACCATCATCCTCATTTACAAATCACTAACGCTGGGAAACAGCTTGCCCACTTCATCGAAACGACTCAACATCAAGAAAACAAATTACTGCATCAATTACGCCAACCCATTTCAACAACTAATCTCAAATTTGGAGTAACGCATTCAGTCAGTATTTTCATGGCGCCCAAGTTGATTCAAAATTGGCAAACTCAGTATCATAATATCCAGTGTGTTGTTTCCAACACACGCGATATCCTAACCCAGATCGATGACGGTGTACTAGACTTTGCTATTCTAGAAGGAAACTTTGATAAAGCTGAATATGGTAACCAAGTTGTTACTCGTGAAAAATTCGTTGCAGTCACTCGAGCTAGTAATCCGCTGACCGCTTTATCACACCTGTCGCTTGAAAAACTTCTCTCCGAACCTCTGTTACTTCGAGAAGAAGGCTCTGGAACCCGCTCTATTTTCACCGATTGGGCGAGCTCGTTTAATATTCGTCAAGAAGACTTCACTCAAGTGTTAGAACTAGGAAGCTCTACAGGAACTATCAATTTGCTAAAAAATACGGGGGTTAGTTTCATGTATCAATCCTTGATTGAACAGGAATTGCAGACCAACCAACTTGCATTACTTAACGTTCGAGGTCTCGACCTTACTCGTCCAATTTCATTGGTATATGCTAAAGATAGTTTCTTCGAAAACGAATATCGACAACTTTTCTAAATACGGACAAATTCCGCGTTTTAACGATATAATTCCTATGTTTATTGTTAAAATTGTGGTACGATTTTAACTATAGATGAAGAGTTTATGGAGGAATTCATTATGAATGATGTGACAGAACTAGCAACAAAAATCATCAACTGCCAAAAGAAAAATGATCTAACAGATGCTGACGTAGCATTTGGGGCACAC
>JALAGR010000129.1 GCA_022712335.1 Pediococcus sp.
AATCAACGTTGTTCGCGCAACAGTTGAAGGGTTGAAACAATTGAAACGCGCTGAAGAAGTGGCAGCACTTCGCGGCAAATCAGTAGAAGAATTAATCGGTTAAGGAGGACACTATAATGGCTGAATTGAAAATCACTTTAAAACGCAGTATTATTGGACGTCCCCAAAACCAACGCGATACTGTAAAAGCGTTAGGTCTTACAAAGTTGAATTCAACAGTAGTAAAACATGCTAATGATGCAATCAAAGGCATGGTCAACACTGTTTCTCACTTAGTGGACGTTGAAGAAGTCTAAGGATCAGCAGATCTAGTTTGATTAAGGAGGTGCCAAACCTATGAAACTTCATGAATTAAAACCATCAGAAGGATCACGCCAAGTACGTAACCGTGTTGGTCGCGGAACTTCATCTGGTAACGGTAAAACAGCTGGACGCGGACAAAAAGGTCAAAAAGCTCGTTCAGGTGGCGGAGTACGTTTAGGCTTTGAAGGGGGACAAACACCATTGTTCCGTCGTTTGCCAAAACGCGGCTTTACAAATGTCAACCGCAAAGAATATGCAGTTATCAATCTTGATGTCTTAAACCGCTTTGAAGACGGTGCAGAAGTAACACCTGTTGCTTTGCATGAAGCTGGAATCGTCAAAGATGAAAAAGCTGGAATCAAAGTATTAGCAAATGGAGAACTAACGAAGAAATTGACTGTGAAAGCAGCAAAATTCTCAAAAGCAGCTGAAGAAGCAATCGTTGCTGCTGGTGGATCAATCGAGGTGATCTAATGTTCAAACTACTAAAGGACGCCTTTAAAGTAAAAGATATTAGATCGAGAATTTTCTTCACCGTACTTATCTTGTTTGTCTTTCGTCTGGGTACACATATTACTGTGCCAGGCGTAGACGCAAGCCGTTTGCGGGAAATTGCTGATCTACCGTTTCTGAACATGTTGAACTTGGTCAGCGGTGGCGCGATGCAGCAATTCTCGATTTTCTCAATGGGTGTGTCACCATATATCACTGCGTCAATCGTTATTCAATTGTTGCAGATGGATATCGTGCCAAGATTTGTTGAGTGGTCGAAGCAAGGGGAAGTTGGTCGTAAGAAATTGAATCAAGCAACTCGTTACCTAACATTGGTTTTGGCCTTTGTTCAGTCGATGACGTTAACTGCAGGGTTCAACTATTACACAACTTGGCTTTGTCAACAATCCAAATATCTCGACGTTTGTGGTGATTGGTTTGATCTTAACAGCAGGTACGATGCTCGTTACTTGGTTAGGAGAACAAATCACAGAACGCGGAATTGGAAATGGTGTGTCAATGATTATCTTTGCAGGGATCATTTCACGCTTACCTGCTAGTATCAAGGAATTGGTAGAAGATTATTTCATCAATGTGGATCCATCAGATATTTGGATGAATGCATTGTTTATGGTCTTGCTTGTCGTTGCTGTTTTGGTCATCATCACATTTGTGACGTATGTCCAACAATCAGAACGCAAGATTCCGATCCAATAAACGAAGCGAGTAGCTGGTGCGCCAACAAGTAGTTATCTTCCATTGAAGGTCAACGCTGCCGGTGTAATCCCAGTTATCTTTGCTAGTTCGTTTATTACAACACCAAATGCGATCATTCAAGCATTAGGTAGTTCGTATAAAGGCGAAACTTGGTATGAAGTAGTACAAACGATTTTTAGTTATAACACCGTACCTGGTGCGATCATCTATACTGTTTTGATCGTGGCGTTTACGTTCTTCTATGCATTTGTACAAGTTAACCCTGAGAAATTAGCGGAAAACCTACAAAAACAAGGAAGTTACATTCCAAGTGTGCGCCCTGGTAAAGGAACAGAAGAATACGTCTCACGTCTGCTTATGCGATTAAGTACAGTAGGATCGGTCTTCTTAGGACTAGTTGCGCTGTTGCCGATCATCGCTCAGATGGTTTGGAACTTGCCGCAATCAATCGGTTTAGGTGGAACAAGTTTATTGATCGTTATCGGGGTAGCTCTGGATACTGCGAAGCAGCTAGAAGGACTTATGCTGAAACGGAAATATACTGGTTTTATCAATTAAAGTTATTGAAGTGTTGAGGTCTTCCTCAACACTATTCAAAAACTTACAGGAGGAATTAGAATGAACCTCATTTTAATGGGACTACCTGGTGCCGGTAAAGGTACTCAGGCAGAACGTATCGTTGCTGAATACGGTCTTCCTCATATTTCAACAGGCGATATGTTTCGGGCTGCAATGGCGAACGAAACAGAATTAGGCCTGAAAGCAAAATCTTACATGGATCAAGGCGCTTTGGTTCCAGATGAGGTCACCAACGGTATCGTCAAAGAGCGTTTAGCTGAACCAGACACAGAGAAAGGCTTCTTATTGGATGGCTTTCCGCGGACTTTGGAACAAGCTGAAGCATTGGACGAAATGTTGAAAGACCTAAACAAAAAACTAGATGCTGTCATTGATATTCATGTTCCTGAAGAAGTTCTCGTAGAACGTTTAGCCGGCCGCTTCATGTGCCGCAATTGTGGGGCAACTTATCATAAATTGTTCAATCCGCCAAAAGTGGAAGGAACATGTGATCGTTGTGGAAGTCATGACTTCTACCAACGTGAAGATGATAAGCCTGAGACGGTCAAAAATCGTCTAGCTGTCAATATCAAAAGCAGTGAACCAATCTTAGCTTATTACAAAGAAAAAGGTTTATTGCAGTCGATTGATGGTGATCGCGACATCGATGCTGTATTTAAAGATGTTAAAAACATCATTGACTAATCATAGATTGCCCGTCACCGACTTGCAGCTACAAAACTTTCTCTTGAAACCTTTGACAGAGTATGATAAAATATGTCAGTCCGACTTCTACTGTTATTAAGTAGAAGCATAGTTTGAGAATATCAGGTGGGAACCCCGTTTCCGCCATTTTATCGTGTGAAAATCACAAGTACAAGGAGGTACTGTGCGTGGCAAAAGAAGATATGATTGAAGTCGAAGGTACAGTCGTCGAAACTTTGCCGAATGCAATGTTTAAAGTCGAATTGGAAAACGGACACCAAGTTCTAGCGACCGTTTCTGGTAAGATCCGGATGCACTACATTCGTATATTACCTGGAGACAAAGTGACGGTTGAATTATCACCGTATGACCTGAACCGTGGCCGCATTACTTATCGCTTTAAATAATTGTACTCCGTAAAACCACAGGAGGTATTATCATGAAAGTAAGACCATCAGTAAAACCAATGTGCGAACATTGTAAAGTAATTCGTCGTAAAGGACGCGTTATGGTGATTTGCCCAGCAAATCCAAAACATAAACAACGTCAAGGATAATCGGAGGTGTAACAAATATGGCTCGTATTGCAGGAGTAGATATTCCTCGTGATAAACGTGTGGTCGTTTCACTTACTTATATCTATGGTATTGGTAACACGACTGCAAAACAAATTTTGGCAAACGCTGGCGTTTCTGAAGAAGTTCGTGTTCGTGATCTAACGAATGAACAAACAGATGCTATCCGTGCTGAAGTTGATAAATTAAAAGTTGAAGGTGACCTTCGTCGTGAAGTGAACTTGAACATCAAACGTTTGATGGAAATCGGTTCATACCGTGGTATCCGTCATCGCCGTGGATTGCCAGTTCGTGGACAAAACACGAAAAACAATGCACGTACTCGTAAAGGCCCGTCTAAAACAGTCGCAGGCAAGAAAAAATAATTCCTAAGTGAAGGAGGTTAAAACTTCATGGCAGCAAAAAAAGTGAGTCGTAAACGCCGTGTGAAAAAGAATATTGAAGCGGGTATTGCACATATTCACTCAACATTCAATAATACAATCATTATGATCACTGATACTCATGGGAATGCATTAGCATGGTCATCAGCTGGTTCATTAGGTTTCAAAGGAAGCAAAAAATCTACTCCTTTTGCCGCTCAAATGGCAGCAGAAACAGCTACCAAAGCAGCAATGGAACACGGATTAAGAACTGTAGAAGTAACAGTTAAAGGACCTGGTTCTGGACGTGAAGCAGCAATTCGTTCATTACAAGCAGCAGGTTTGGAAGTGACTGCAATCCGTGACGTGACTCCAGTCCCTCATAATGGATGCCGCCCTCCAAAACGCCGTCGTGTTTAATGAGTGCTGCTCATTTTGAGTGTAACAATTACGTCATTGAACAAGACACTTTTCGTTTTGAAAGGGGTAAAAGATAAGAATGATTGAATTCGAAAAACCAAGAATCGCAAAGATTGATGAAGAAAAAGATTATGGCAAGTTCATCGTTGAGCCTCTTGAAAGAGGATACGGAACTACTTTAGGAAATTCCTTACGTCGTATTTTATTATCTTCTTTACCTGGTGCAGCAATCACCAATATTCAAATCGATGGAGTTTTACACGAATTCTCAACTGTTAAGGGCGTTCGGGAAGACGTTGCTCAAATCATCTTGAATATCAAAGGTCTTGCATTAAAAATGTACGGGGATGAAGAAAAAACCCTGGAAATCGATATTACAGGACCTGCTACAGTAACTGCTGGCGATATCATCGTAGACAGTGATGTAGAAATCCTTAACAAAGATATGTATATCTGCAACGTTTCTGAAGGAGCTTCATTCCATGCTCGCTTAACTGTGAAACCTGGACGCGGCTACGTTCAAGCAGATGAAAATAAAAAAGAAGACATGCCAATTGGTGTTCTTCCAGTCGATTCAATCTATACACCAGTACGTCGTGTGAACTACCAAGTAGAAAATACTCGTGTTGGTCGTCGTGATGATTTTGACAAATTAACGATGGAAATATGGACTGATGGCTCAATTGAACCATTGGAAGCAATGAGTTTAGCTGCAAAAATCATGACCGAACATTTAGACATCTTTGTAAACCTAACGGACGAAGCGAAAAACGCTGAGATCATGGTGGAAAAAGAAGAAACACAAAAAGAAAAAATGTTGGAAATGACGATTGAAGAATTAGACTTGTCTGTTCGTTCATACAACTGTCTAAAACGTGCAGGAATCAATACTGTACAAGAATTGACTAATAAATCTGAACCAGAAATGATTAAAGTACGGAACTTAGGCCGTAAATCTCTTGAAGAGGTCAAAGTGAAATTACACGATCTTGGTTTAGGACTACGTAAAGACGATTAATACGTCTTCGATTACGTTAGTTTCGGCTCGTCTGATCGAGACGACATACGAAAGTGAAGGAGGGAAACCACGTGAGTTATCGTAAACTAGGACGCACATCTAGCCAACGTAAAGCGATGTTGCGTGATTTAACAACTGATTTATTCATTAACGAACGCATCGTTACGACTGAAGCTCGTGCGAAAGAAGTTCGTTCAACTGCAGAAAAAATGATCACTTTAGGTAAACGTGGTGATTTGCATGCACGTCGTCAAGCAGCCGAATTTGTTCGTACTGAAGTTGCTAGCGTTCGTGAAGAAAACGAAGAAGTAGTTATTGAATCAGCTTTGCAAAAACTATTCAATGATATCGCTCCTCGTTATACAGATCGCCAAGGTGGCTACACTCGAATCTTGAAAACAGAACCAAGACGCGGAGATGGTGCACCAATGGTTATCCTAGAACTTGTTTAAAATCACACTTATCATCACTTTATAGATGTTTATTAAG
>JALAGR010000130.1 GCA_022712335.1 Pediococcus sp.
ATTTAGAGCAGCATTTTTAAAAATTAATTTTTGAAGCCTTAAAATCAAGGTTTTTACTACAATGTTTTCGGATGTAGTTTCATTTTGGATCAAAGAATTAAATTGGTTCCAATGTTTGATTAGTTCTGAAGTTGAATTGAAGTTCAATTTACTAAAAATGTTGATTGCAACATCAAGAGAACGAGCGACGTTTTCATCTGTAATTTTTTCAGGCATCAGCTGTGTGAACTGATGAAGACTGATTTCATTATTGATAACGCCGATATTTCTTGAAAAAGCACCATTCGAGTCGGCATTCCAAGAATAAAGGTCATGTTGCCAAATTCCGTTTGAAGCACTATCAACCGTTATTTGTGGAAAAGGATGTTCACCAACTAGCGCAAAAATCGACAGAGGCGGTACTAATTCAATAACTGGAATCTGAATTTGATAATGATCGTCAGGAAGACCAGGGCTATCAAATAAAACAGCCTGGACGCGTTGATGAGGATCAGCAATGTCGGTACAAGCTAGAGCAGCCAGTGACGCACCACGGGAAAATCCAACGCAGTAAGTGGTTCTGGAATCACTATTTAAGGCATGAAGCAGATACTGCTTAGCTTGTGTTTTGAGTTTTATTATAGAAGAAAATGAAAAGTGGAGGTCATCTTTCCAACTTAGTAGTGTTCCGTTGGGTCCACGGAAGGCGAGTACTTTAGTTGTTTTAGAAAGAATGAAGGTGATGGCTAAAAAATGATCAGGACCGTGGGTGATATCACATAGCTCAACGTTTTGATAACGATTGCTAAGAGTGATTTGTTCTAACATTTGACGGTCAGCAGGTAGAATCATGTAAGATTCGTTGTCGACAAATTCAATTAACTTCGAGCATGCTTCAATCAGAGGGGTTGAAGTTTGAGTTAGTACGATTTCGAATGGTAGTCCGACTAAACGACTGAATAAAGCCAAATCCAATTCAATGGGTTGGTTCTCGATTTCGCGCTGATACTCAGCTAAAAAGTTAATTAATTTTGTCATCTTGTACTTCACTTTCCTTAATATGATGTTATGAAAAAGAGTATCACGGTGCCGGTTCTTCCGTCAAACGGCGCTTAGAAGTAAAAATAAGAACAGTGCTGAATTTTCATGAAATAGGTGGTATACTGAAAACGGATACATTATTGGTGTATACCAATAAAAAGAGGAGGAAGTTTTGATGGGAAGACTAGGAATTTCAATTTATCCAGATCAGATGGGGGTTGAAGAGACTAAAGCATATATCAAATTAGCAAGTGAATATGGATTTAAACGAATTTTTACATCGCTTTTGCAGATTAAGGGTGATCAAGCTAAAGTGGTAAGTCAATTTAAAGATCTGATTGAATATGGAAAATCATTAGGAATGGACACCATGGTTGATATTAACCCGAGTCTATTTGAACAACTTGGTGTTTCTTATGACAACCTCAAATTTTTCCATGATATTGGGGCTTGGGCAATCCGACTCGATGAAGGATTTACGGGAATGGAAGAAGCCCGCATGACACACAATCCGTATGACTTAAAAATTGAGGTCAACATGAGTCGTGGTACACACTATATTGACCAAATTATGGATTACTCGCCAAATAGTGCCAATCTAATCGGTTCACACAATTTCTATCCTCAACGCTACACTGGATTAGGCTTGGATTATTTTAAACAAACATCTGAACAATATCGACATCATAATTTGAATACAGCAGCATTTGTTAATGCTCCTTCTGGAAATATTGGTCCATGGCCATTGCAAGAAGGAATGGTTTCGTTAGAAGAACATCGCGGACAAACGTTGTTTACACAAATTATGCATTTAAAGATGTTGGGTTTGATTGATGATATTTTAATTTCCAATGCAGGAGTGTCAGAAGCAGACTTAAAAGCTGCTTCTGAAGCCTTCAAAATGAGTATGCCAACTTTCCATGTGGTTCCCGCAGAATCAATGACTAATTTGGAACGTAAAATCATTTTCGATAGTCAGCATTCATATCGTGGAGATCACTCTGACTATGTTCTCCGTAGTACGATGACAAGAGTTTGGAATCGCGATGAAGATGTTCCAGCAAATAATACAGTTCCAATCCAAAAGGGCGATGTATTACTGATGAACAATGAGTATGCCCAATACAAAGCTGAGACTCAAATTGCATTACAAGACCTAGAAAATAACGGACGGGTCAACGTTGTGGGGCATGTTGCAGAATCGGATTTAATGATTTTGGATAGCTTACAACCTTGGAGCGATTTTAAAATGATCGAAAAATAAATATGAATTTAAAAAGCTATGGATATCAAGCTGAAGTAAAATACCTAATTTAAGGGGATTACCAGCTGATAACCATAGCTTTTTTATGTGCAATAAAAAACAAATTCCAAATTAGTGTCTTTTGGTTTTAATTTGTAGGTACAAATGTTAATATATATTTGTGAAAGCGATTCCAACGCTTTGGGTCGGTATTTTCAATGTTATATCAATTATTTACTAGATTGGATTGTAGTTGAGATTGCTGATCAATATAATTTTAGGGAGGTTTTTGTTTATGGGTGACAACAATAAGTCTAATGCATTTGCTGACAAGTTAATGCCAATTGCAGGGAAAGTTGCTGCTTCTCGTCACTTGGTTGCTTTGCGTGATGGTTTTGCATTAGTTATGCCACTAATTATTATTGGGTCTGTCTTCATGATTATCAGTCAGTTCCCAATTCCAGCCTATTTGAACTTCATGACAAGCATGTTTGGTGCAGATTGGCAAAATACGGTTGGTTGGGCAACCAATGCTACATTTAGTATTATCGGTATGGTAGCTGTAATCGGTATTTCATACGAATTAGCTAAATCATACGATGGCATCGACGCTTTATCTGCAAGTATGGTTTCATTAGCATCATTTATGCTAACAATTCCATTGAATATTGATAAAGCTGGTGCAGTTTGGGTACCACTAACTCAATTGGGTTCAATGGGACTCTTCGAAGCTCTTTTGATTGGATTATTCGTAACAGATGCCTTTGTTTGGATGATTCATAAAGACTGGCAATTCAAAATGCCAGATACTGTGCCACCTGCTGTAGGACACGCATTTTCATCATTGATTCCAGGTTTTGTTATTATTTTAGGAATGTGGTTACTTCGTTTGGGAATCAGTTTCACAAGTTTTGAAACAATTCCTAACGTTATTACAGTGATTGTTGCACAACCATTGAATGCGGTTGGTGGATCAATCTTCGGTGCTTTAGTTGCTGAATTCTTTGTTGTATTCCTTTGGTTATTTGGTATTCATGGTTCCAACATTGTTGGTGGTATCATGGCTCCCGTTTGGCTAGGTAAGATGGCTGAAAATGCTGACGCTGCAAAAGCACACAAAGAAGTTCCTAATATTGTTACACAACAATTTATTGATAACTTCATTCATTTCGGTGGTGCCGGTGAAACATTGTCACTTGCTTTAATGTTAATGTTCTTAGCTAAATCAGAAAACTTATCAGCAATTGGTAAGTTGACTGGTGTTCCAGGATTGTTCAATATTAATGAACCAATTATCTTTGGTGTGCCAATGGTATTGAACCCAGTTATGGCAATCCCATTTGTAATCGTGCCATTGATTTCAGTTATTACAACTTACTACGCAATGAAATTTGGTTTAGTTGCTAAACCACTTGGTGTGGCGGTTCCTTGGACAACTCCACCTTTGATTTCAGGTTATCTTGCAACTGGTAAGATTTCAGGTGCTGTTATTCAATTAGTTAACCTTGGAATTGGTGGTTTAATCTACTACCCATTCTTCAAGATTGCTGACCGTGAAGCTCTTAAACAAGAAGCTGAACTACGTGCTGGAATGGCCAAATAATTACATGTTTAAGAAAATGTGGCCAAGTAGGAACTAACTCCTTGTCCACATTTTTGATTTAATTGATGTTTTGCTATGCTAGAGAGAGCAAAAGACGGAGGATTTATGATGAGTAAGAGAAAGAAAAAGATGACATCAGCAGAAAAGGCCATGAAGGCACGCGAAGTGATCGCGGATTCGAGGAGACCAACGTTAATGGTAAAAGATTTACCAGGTTGGCTACAAGGAATCGCTTTGAACCGCTTCAAGTGGATTCAATGGATTGCGTTTATTCCATTGGTGTTAGCAGTTCTAGCAACACCGATGTTGCAAAATCAGGTTCCTTCTGCTTTAAGCAGTTCAGCAGGAATGGTGAATAAAAATATTTTATTTATCGTTCCGTTCGGTTGTTTAATTGCTGCATATGGATGTTGGATTTCAATCAAAACTCGTCGTCGTGCTGATCGTGTTAGTGATGATATAAAACGCTTCGCCGTGATGGAAATAGAGACATTTATTGGAAACGTCTTGGTGATTGCGATTTGCATTATTGCCACGCTTTGGCAAATCTTTGTGGCATTTCATTAAAAATAGCTGTGGTAAAAAGATGCTGAATCTTTTTATCGCAGTTTTTTTGTCAGATTTAATAGAGATAAACTTAAAAGTGTTTATAATTGCTTCTTTTTTGAAAGCGATTAGAATTGGTGCTGGAGGTAATTATTATGACAAAAAAAGTATTGATTTTAGGTGCAAATGGAAGAATCGCTCGATTAGCTGAGAAAGAATTTTTAACACAGACAGATGATGAATTGAAGCTCTTTTTGAGGAATCCAGAACGGCTTCAGTTACAACAACCCCAGCGCGAATCCGTAATAGATGGGGATGCAACTGTGATCAATTAAAGGCAGCAATGAAAGATGTTGATGCGGTCTACGCTAACTTAGCGGGTGATAATATCCGTGAACAAGCCGAAGCCGTTGTTAAAGCTATGCAGGCAAGTGGAGTACAAAGACTAGTTTGGATTTCGACATTAGGAATTTACGATGAAGTCCCTGGTAAATTTGGGGAATGGAATAATAACACTTTAGGAAGTTATTTAACCAATTATCGGTCAGCAGCTGATGTGATTGAGGCTAGCATGTTAAACTATACGGTTGTTCGTCCTGCTTGGTTGACGGATAAGGATGAGATTGATTTTGAAGTTACACAAAAACAGGAGCCTTTCAAAGGGACTGAAGTTTCACGGAAGACGATTGCACATGTCGTGGTGGAATTGATTCAAAACAATACAGAAATTCGGCATTCGATTGGGGTAAACAAACCTAATACAGATGGAGAGAAGCCTAGTTGGTATTAAGTAAGTCGTTCAACTGCGTTTTTATTAACAAAAGTAGTTCAGGCTGTTAATTTGGCAAATTGGTTTTACTATCCACGGGCACTATTTTTCCTGTATAATCGTTTTTATAGAAAAAGCGTTTACGCAATAAATCATAAAGGTGGTACTCGTATGACAATCGATTGGAAAGCGGAAGTTAACAGCCGCAAAGACGTCATGTTAGAACGTTTAATGGAACTTTTAAAAATTGATAGCTCACGTGATACAGAACATGCAACTAAAGATGCTCCTCTAGGACCCGGTCCTCGTAAGGCTTTGGAAACAATGCTTAGTTTTGCTGAAAAAGATGGATTTACAACTAAAAACGTTGAAAATGTTGCTGGACATATTGAATATGGTGACGGCGATGAAATCTTTGGTATTTTAGGTCATATGGATGAAGTGCCTGCTGGTGAAGGTTGGGAAACTAAACCATTTGAACCAGTAATTAAGGACAACCGCATTTATGCTCGTGGTGTTAGTGATGATAAGGGACCTTCAATGGCAGCTTATTTAGCACTACAAATTATTAAAGAATTAGAATTACCGGTTTCTAAGAAAATTCGTTTGATTTTCGGAACGGATGAAGAAAGCGATTGGGTGGGAATTAATCGTTATCTAGAAGTTGAAAAGACTCCTGACTTTGGTTTTTCTCCAGATGCTGAATTCCCAATCATTAATGGTGAAAAGGGAATCGCCTCATTTAAAATCGAACTTCCACAGTCAGATGGACAAGGCGATTTAGTTTTGAAATCATTTGTTAGTGGTATCAAAGAAAATATGATTCCTCGTGATGCAACTGCTGTTGTGATTGCAGATGATGTTGACGTAGAGGCTCTTAAAGCTGAATTTGATGCATTTTTAGCTGAAAATGGTTTGACTGGTGAACTTACAGCTGATGGAAACGAATTGAAATTCTTCTTGATTGGAAAATCAGCGCATGCTCTTGAACCAAAAGCAGGTTTGAATGCTGCAACTTTCCTAGCAACATTCTTAAATGCCAAAATGGATAGTAACTACGTGAAGATGATCGCAGAACAAATGCACTTGGATTCACGTGGAGATAAATTAGGAATTAATTCAATCGATGCTAAGATGGGTGACTTAACAGTTACACCGGACTTGTTTAGCTATGAAATGGGCAAAGAAAATAACGTAATCATTAACGTGCGTTACCCACAATCAACGAACGCAGACGAAATTATCGAAAAATCAACAGCAGCTCTTTCAGATTATGAAGCTAAGGTTGAAATACATGGTCATGCTCAAGAACCACATTATGTATCAGGGAATGACCCATTGGTTAAGACTTTGCTTTCAATCTATGAAGAACACACTGGTGAAAAGGGAGAAGAAACGGTTATCGGTGGCGGAACTTACGGTCGTATTTTAGACCGCGGTGTAGCCTTCGGTGCTCAATTCCCAGGACGCGAAAATGTGATGCATCAAGCTAACGAATATATGGCAATTGATGACATTGTAAATGCTGCAATTATCTATGCTCATGCAATTTACGAGTTAGCTAAATAAGGTTGACAGTAGTTTTGATTATCCGTAAAATTATAAACAATAACGAAGCTTTGAAGTAGCATAGTAGAGTGTTGATCCACGCAAGCAGAAATCTGATGGGAATGCGAATCAGACTTGGCAACAATTCGAATTACACTATGGAGCTTTCATTTAATGAACGGATCATCTCGTTATCGATGTTGAGCGGAGTATTAGTACTCAATCAAGGTGGTAACGCGGAAAAATTCGTCCCTGATCTTAATTTTTTAAGATTGGGGACGTTTTTGTTTCTAAGGTGGTTGATAAAAATGGAGGAACTAAAATGAATATTATTGATGAACTTACATGGCGTGGTGCTGTTAACCAACAAACTGATGAAGAAGGTTTGAAAAAGTTAACTGACGAAAAACAAATTGGTCTTTATGCTGGAATCGATCCAACGGGCGATAGTATGCACATTGGTCATTTGATTCCTTTTATGGTTTTGAAACGATTCCAACAAGCTGGTCATAAACCAGTTATTCTAATTGGTGGTGGAACTGGTTCAATCGGTGATCCATCTGGTAAAAAATCAGAACGTGTTCTTCAAACGATGGAACAAGTTCGCCACAATGAAGAAGCATTGAAGTCACAAATGGTGAAATTCTTCGGTACGGATAATTTCCGTATGGTTAACAACTACGATTGGCTTTCAAAGATGTCATTGCTAGATTTCTTGCGCGATTACGGCAAGTTATTCAATGTTAATACAATGTTGGCTAAGGATATTGTTGCTAGTCGACTTGAAGTGGGTATTTCATTTACTGAATTTACTTACCAAATTTTACAATCAATTGATTTCTTACATTTATACAAAAATGAAGATGTTCAACTTCAAATCGGTGGTGGAGATCAATGGGGGAACATCACAGCTGGTACTGATTTGATTCATCGGATGGAAGGTCAAGAAGCTAAAATTTATGGTTTGACGATTCCATTATTATTGAAGGCGGATGGTACAAAGTTTGGTAAATCTGAAGGTGGTAACGTTTGGTTAGATGCTGAAAAGACAACACCTTATGAATTCTACCAATTCTGGTTGAACCAAGATGATCGTGATGTAGTTAAATTCTTGAAGTACTTTACATTCTTAAGTCATGAAGAAATTGAACGACTTGCTGAAACAGTGAAGACTGCACCAGAAAAACGTGAAGCACAACGTCGTTTGGCTGAAGAAGTAACTTCATTTGTACATGGGGATGCAGCGGTTGAAGAAGCACAACATATTTCAGCAGCACTATTCTCAGGTGAAGTTAAGGATTTGACTGCTAGTGAAATTGAACAAGGATTTAAGAATATGCCAAGTGTTGATGTGGAAAATAAGAAAGAAAACATCGTTCTTTGGTTAGTGGATACAACTAAAATTGAAGCATCACGTCGTCAAGCTCGCGAAGATATTCAAAATGGTGCTATTCGGATTAATGGTGAAAAGGTTACGGATGTTGATGCCGAAATCGATCCATCAAGTAATTTTGACGGTAAATTTGTAATTGTACGTCGTGGGAAGAAGAAGTATTTCTTGGCTCGCGTTAAATAAATGAAAAAGATTGAGACGAAGTAAAAAGTCTCAATC
>JALAGR010000131.1 GCA_022712335.1 Pediococcus sp.
GTTTTTAAGAGGGTTTAGACTGACGTAGTTAATTAAGAACTGGAGGAAGAAAAATGACTGAAAAAGCAATGAGTATTCTTAATAATCCATATTTAAATAAAGGAACTGCGTTCACTAAAGAAGAACGTGATCAATTAGGATTGAACGGGTTAATCCCACCATACATCCAAACAATTGATGAACAAGTTGACCAAGTTTATGCACAATTTCAAACGAAGGTAAATGATCTTGAAAAACGTTTGTTCTTGATGCAAATCTTTAACGAAAATCGTGTGCTATTCTACAAATTATTTAGCCAACACGTTGTTGAATTCATGCCAATCGTTTACGATCCAACCATCGCTGACACAATTGAAAACTACAGTGAACTATATATTCAATCACAAAATGCAACATTCTTATCAATCGATGATCCAGATATGATGGAAGAAGCATTGAAGAACTCTGCAGCTGGACGCGATATTCGTTTAATCGTTGTTACTGATGCCGAAGGAATTTTAGGTATTGGTGACTGGGGTACAAATGGTGTTGATATCTCTGTTGGTAAATTGATGGTCTATACAGCCGCTGCTGGAATCGACCCAAGCCAAGTATTGCCAGTTGTTTTAGATGTTGGTACAAACAACCAAGATTTATTGAAGAACCCAATGTACTTAGGTAACCGTCACGAACGTATTAAGGGCGATCGTTACTACGATTTTGTTGATAAGTTTGTTGAAACAGCTGAAAACTTATTCCCTAACATGTACTTACATTTTGAAGACTTTGGTCGTGACCATGCTGCCAAGATTTTGAACAAGTACAAAGACCGTTACGTAATCTTCAATGATGATATTCAAGGTACAGGAATCATCACATTAGCTGGTATTCTTGGTGCATTGAACATTTCTAAGCAAAAAATTACTGACCAAGTATACTTGAGTTTTGGTGCTGGTACAGCTGGTGCTGGGATCTTAGGTCGTATCTATGAAGAAATGATTGAAAACGGCCTGTCTGAAGAAGAAGCTAAGAAACATTTCTATATGGTTGATAAGCAAGGTGTATTGTTTGATGATGACGAAACATTAACACCAGAACAAAAACCATTCGCACGTCAACGTAGTGAATTTGATAATGCTGATGAACTAACAGATTTACTATCAGCTGTTAAAGCAATTCACCCAACAATCATGGTTGGTACTTCTACTCAACCAGGTTCATTTACTGAAGAAGTTGTTCGTGAAATGGCTGCTCACACAGAACGTCCAATTATTTTCCCACTATCAAACCCAACTAAGCTAGCTGAAGCTAAGGTTGAAGACTTACTTAAATGGACAGATGGTCGTGCATTGATTGCTACTGGTATTCCAGTTGGAGATATTGAATACAACGGTGTAACTTACCAAATCGGTCAAGCTAACAACGCGCTTGTATATCCTGGACTTGGATTAGGTGTGATTGCTTCGACTGCTAAGGTATTGAATGACACAATGATTTCTAAAGCTGCTCATTCATTGGGTGGAATCGTTGATGTTGAACAACCAGGGGCTGCCGTATTACCTCCTGTTTCAAAATTGAGTGATTTCTCTAACACTGTTGCTAAAGCAATTGCTCAAAGTGCTGTTGATCAAGGACTTACAAAGGACAAGATTGACAACGTTGACCAAGCAGTTGAAGGTATGCGTTGGAATCCTGAATACTAAAATCAGGATTTTCGGAGAAGGCAAAAGAGAGAATTTAAAATAAGAGAGACAAAGCTGTGGAGAGGGCACTGAAGAATTTTAGTGTTTCAGCTTTGTAAGAGAAGAGAGTGTGGAAAAATGACTGCGTTTATTACGTCTGTTGGAAGTATTGTAACCATTCTTTTAATGATGGGCCTCGGGTTCGGTTTACGAGGAATGGGTTGGTTTGACGACCAATTTAGTGGAAGTATTTCAAAATTAATCATGAATGTGGCTTTACCAGCTTCAATTTTCATGTCCGTAATGAAGTATCTAACATTACCTAAGTTGATTGGTCTTTCAAGTGGATTGATTTATTCATTTGGTGGAGTAATTATTGGTTATATCATTGCTTGGATTACCGTTAAATTATTAAAGGTTCGTCCAGGTCGTCGTGGTTTATTTATGAACACGGTAGTTAATGCTAATACAATTTTTATCGGATTGCCTTTGAATATTGCGCTATTTGGTACAAAGAGTTTAGCTTACTTCTTGGTTTACTATGTAACAAATACAGTTTCAACATGGGCTTTCGGGGTATTCTTGATTGCTAATGATGATCCTACAAAGAAGGCTGACGACAAGTCAACTGGCCGTAAAGTGAACTGGAAGAAACTTCTTCCACCACCATTACTTGGTTTCTTGGTTGCAATCGTTTGGCTAGTAATCGGCTTACCTGTTCCAGGTTGGGCTGGCAACACATTGAGTTACGTAGGTAACTTGGTTACGCCATTATCATTGATTTACATTGGGATTGTTTTATACGATGCAGGTTTGAAGAGTATTCACTTTGATCGTGATACAATTTTTGCCTTGATTGGACGTTTTGTTCTTTCACCACTTGTAATTACTGGACTAATTCTACTAGGTGCACACGCAGGCCACAGCTTACCAACGATGGAAATGCAAACTTTGATCGTTCAAGCTGCCGCTCCTGGATTAGCTGTTATGCCAATCTTAGCTAATGAAGCACATGGCGATGTTAAGTACGCTACAAACTTAGTTACAACAAGTACGATTTTGTTCATTGTCGTTGTGCCAATCGTAATGACATTGATCCAATTTATCTAAAAAATTTAATTTAAAAACCATTAATACCATGAAAACATCAGAAATCAAGCTGGGGGCGATTTCTGATGTTTTTTTGTTTTGGAAAATGGAAGTATAGTTCCATTTTTAGATAAAACACGAGTAAATGGAAGTATACTTCCATTTTTGAAGAAATTTCCAGATAAAAAAGATGCCATTCAGGGAGAAAATCCTTGAATGACATCTTTTTTTTTATCCACGTGATGGAACTTCGATGGTAACTTTTTCAATTGTACGTTGCTTAGTTTGACGCATTAAATCATTTAAATAAAATCCAGGTTGCAATCCAGTTTTTTCACTCAACGCGTAGACAGTTAGAGTGTAGTCGTGGTCAGCTGGTGGTTTAGGTCCTAAATAGCGTGCTTCAATAGCAGGATCATTGAAATCGATATATTTAGAAACAGAACTGTTTTTACCTTGGACGAGACCTTGATCTAAAATGCTAGCATTTTCTGGAATTTGGTCAGTCACATCAATGTCAGTAGCAATCCAATGAATCCAGGGGAAACCAGCTACTGGAACAGCATCATAATCAATAAAAGTTAAAGCAAGTGCTTTGGTTCCAGCTGGGATTTCGCTGATGTTAATTGGAAAAGAGCGAGTAGGGAAACCATGCAAAGTATATTCTTCTGGTGCATACTTACCGAATTGGTCGGGTAAGTAGCCATCTAGTAAATCAACACTAATTTTCATTAAAAAACACCGTCCTTTTTATGCCATTATAGCGTTTTTGATAAGTTTGGAAAAATATTTTTATTTTATTGACTCGCGAGTCAATACGGAGTATGCTATGTGAAAATTTAAAAATTTTAGAAAATAAGAGGCTTTAAAGATGGATGAAAAAGTTGTATTAGACATTCAGCAGGTACAAAAGAAATTTGGCAAATTTGAAGCGTTAAAAAATATTACATTCCAAGTACATCAAGGAGAGGTCTTTGGCTTTATCGGACCGAATGGTGCTGGAAAAACAACGACGATTCGGACCATTCTAGGAATTATTCAGGCAGACGCTGGAAGTGTACAGCTTTTTGGTGAAGACGCATGGAAAGATCGAGTAAAAGTTCATCAACGGTTAGCGTATGTTCCAGGGGACGTTTATTTGTGGCCAAACTTAACTGGCGGAGAAATTATTGATTTATTTTTAAAAATGAATGGTGATAAACATACGGATCGTACAGATTTATTGATTCAAAAGTTTGATTTGGACCCTAAAAAGAAAGCACGGACGTACTCAAAAGGTAATCGTCAAAAAGTGGCGTTGATTGCTGCATTTTCACAAAATGCGGACTTTTATATTTTTGACGAACCTACATCAGGACTAGATCCATTGATGGAAGAAGTATTCCAAGAAGAAGTTTTGAATCTTAAAAACCAAGGGAAGAGTATTTTACTATCCAGTCATATTTTGTCCGAAGTAGAAAGAATGTGTGATCGGATCGGAATCATCCGTAAGGGAGAAATCATCGAACAGGGAACGTTGGACGATCTTAGACACTTAACACGGACGCAGTTTACTGTAACGACTAAAACCGATGCTAGTGATATTCGCGAAATTGATGGAGTCCATACGGTCAAGCTCGATCAACAAAATCCCAAGAAAATCTACTTTTCGGCTGATACAGATGCAATCGAAGAAGTTATGCAGTTTTTGACTGACAAAGTCATCGTGGGAATTCAAAGTACACCGCCAACTTTGGAAGACCTCTTTTTAAGATATTATAAGCAAGATGCTGGTGAATAATGATGAAAAATAAATTACAAGGTTATGGATTTTTAAATAAGTTAAACTTCCGTCGGGATCGTTTCAACGGCTTAATTTGGTTAGTTGTTTTAGCAGGACTAATGGCGAGTGTAGCTTTTAAATTTGAAGGGTTATACGGGACAGCTGGCGCAATTCAATCAATCAAAACAACATTGGATACTGCAGCGATGAAAGCTTTATTTGGAGCATTTAACACGTCACTCAAAACTAGTGGGGATGTATTTGCAACAGAAATGCTGGTTTTTATGGCAATCATGATGATTGTGATGAATATCTATTTTGCTGTTAAAATTTCACGCTCCGAAGAAGACAAAGGCTTAGTGGAATTAATTTCAGCACATGCGATTGGTAAAAATGCGATTTTCGCTGCAGCTTCGACCGAATTGGTAGTGTTGAATTTACTAACGGGAATATTATTTAGTTTAGGAATCCAATTTAGTGGGATGAAAGGAATCGATGCCAACGGAGCGTGGTTGATTGGCATTAGCCTAGGAATGGTGGGCTTACTATTTGGAGCCATCGGATTACTAATGGCACAATTGTTCGATAATAGCCGTTCTGCAACAATTGCGAGTTACTTAATTTTTGGTGTGATGTATATTGCTCGGATGAATACAGATGTTCAAAACCCACATCAAACGTGGTGGATTCCAATGGGCTGGATCGAAAAAATTAATGCTTTCCACCAAAACAATTGGCTTCCAGTGATTATGCTCATGGGGCTTAGTTTAGTGATTTGGATTATAGCATTGTGGAACAACCAAACGCGGGACATTGGAGCGGGCTTGATTTCGGTACATGCAGGGCGTCAGAAGGCGTCTTGGTGGTTGCGTGGACCAATTACACTCATAGAACGTCTACAGCGTCATAGCACCATTATTTGGATAATCGGCTTGTTTATTTTGGGAGTTACTTATGGGTCAATTTTCAATACGATTGGTGATATTTTAAAAACTAATCCAACGATGCAGTCTGTTTTCGGGAAGGCAGCGGTTCAAAGTGCTAATCATCAAATTTTATTGAATTTCATTTCAGTAATTAGTGTAGTAATGGTGACACTTGCGACATTACCAGCAGTTCTAACGCTTAATAAAGTACGGAGTGACACTGACCGAGGATACCTTGAAAATGTTTATGCGAAATCTGTTTCACGGTCGCATATTTTAACGAGCTATTTACTAAATGCTCTAGTTGTTGGAATCGTGGGATTGGTAGCTTCTTTGCTAGGAATTTATCTTGCTGGAAATGCTGTTTTGGACCATGGAGAAATCGAGATTACAACGTATCTACATGTTTTGATTGCATTTGGTCCGGTACTTTTACTTACGATCGGATTAGCAGTTTTCCTAAATGGGTTATTACCTCGATGGAATTGGATTACATGGATTTATCTTGGGTACGGGTTCTTTGCTAGCTATTTAGGCGGACTGATTAAGTTGCCAGAATGGGCGAAGAAATTAAACGGTTTGGGATGGACACATTCTGTGCCTTTGTATGCAGTGAATTATTCTTACGTGGTAGTAATGCTAGTGATTGCGGTAATATTGATAGTGATAGGATATGTCGGATTCAATCGCCGAGACTTAAACTAGAGGGAAACTATGAAAGAAATTATTAAAGATCCACAGAAAATTGAGCGTATAATGAGCGCATCAATTAGGTTGTTTGCTAAAAATCGTTATCAAAGAACCAAGGTAGATGAAATTGCTAGCGAAGCTGAAGTTTCAAAAGGAATCATTTTTAGATATTTTCAAAATAAAACGAATCTTTATTTGGAGACGTTGAAGCATGCTATTGAAAATATTAGTCAGAATATCGACTATGGCGTGTGGACTGATTCGGATAGTATGTCGGAGCTGATTGTGCGGGCAACAGCTTATAAAATTAAACTGCAAATGAAATTTCCACAAGAATTTAAACTACTATTAGACGCATATGCGAATGCGAACGATTTTTCGAAAGAAATGAATGAGCAGGTTCAAAAAGTGTACGTCATGAATATGCAAGATACGACTGAATTGATCAAGCCAGTACTAAATCGACTAGAATTACGAGACGACGTAACCTTAGAAGATGCTTTGAGGCTAATGA
>JALAGR010000132.1 GCA_022712335.1 Pediococcus sp.
AAATTGGAACTGGTCATGGTGTGATCGTCAATGAAAATGACGAATTAATCTGTGAAGCCGATTTGACTTTCATCGTTGGCTAGGAACAGGGAGGCTATCTATGTTTCAAAAAGTTTTAGTTGCTAATCGTGGTGAAATTGCGGTTCAAATTATCCGTTCATTACATGAAATGGATATCGCTGCAGTTAGTGTCTATTCTACGGCTGATGAGAATAGTTTATTCGTTAAATTGGCGGATGAAGCCGTCTGCATCGGAGGGCCTCAACCCGCTGATTCATATTTAAATATGTTTAACATCATTAGCGCTGCTAACCTTACTGGTTGTGACGCTATCCATCCAGGCTACGGATTTTTATCTGAAAATGCTGAATTTGCACGTTTGTGCGAAGAAAGTAACCTTGTGTTCATTGGTCCGCATTACAAGACCATCGATTTGATGGGTAATAAATCTCGCGCTCGTGAGACGATGATCAGCGCTAATGTTCCGGTTATTCCTGGTAGTAACGGAATGGTTCGTGATTTAGAAAATGCCATGGTTGTAGCTGAACAAATTGGTTATCCAATTATGCTTAAAGCTGCTGATGGTGGTGGTGGAAAAGGAATTCGTCGAATCAATTCGCCGGAAGACTTGAAGCAAGCCTATCAAGAAGCTAAGCGTGAAGCTAATACTTCCTTTGGTAATTCTGATTTATACATCGAAAAAATCATTGAAAATGCTAAGCATATTGAGATGCAAGTAATTGCGGATCAATTTGGGCATTATGTATTCTTACCTGAACGTGATTGTTCACTTCAACGTAATAATCAGAAGGTGATTGAAGAAACACCGTGTGCAACCATTGCACATTCTGAACGTGAAGGGTTGGGAGACATTGTTGTTCGTGCTGCTAAGGCGATCAACTACTACAACACTGGAACAATTGAGTTCTTGATGGATGAAGATCATAATTTCTATTTCATGGAAATGAATACTCGACTCCAAGTTGAGCATACGGTTACTGAAGAAGTGACTGGGATCGAATTAATCAAGGAGCAAATTAAAATTGCTGAAGGTTTGAAACTTGATTTTAGCCAAGCTGATGTTGAAATTTTGGGTCATGCTATCGAATGCCGAATCAATGCTGAAGATCCTAGCAATGGCTTTATGCCATCTGCTGGAACAATCAAACACCTATTCTTCCCAGACGGAACGATGGGGGTTCGGATTGATTCTGGAATCACTTATGGAAGTATGATTCCGCCATTCTATGATTCAATGATTTCGAAAATAATCGTTAAAATGCCGACTAGAGTTCAAGCAACTAGAAAGATGCGCCGTGTCTTAGACGAATTCGAAATCGAAGGAGTTACTTCAAATAAGGCGTTCTTAGAGGCTTTACTAGTTGATAAAGGATTTGAACAAGGATTATTTTCAACGAAGTATATTGAAAATGTCTTTTTGAAAGAGTGGTTAAGTAATGCAAAATAAATTTTCGCTTCCTACTCAGGATGAAATCGTTAAACGATTAAAGAAGATTCCCGAAGGTTTGTGGCGTGAATGTCCAAACTGTCATGAAAAATTTTATTATCGTCGTGCAGGTATTTTTGAAGTATGTCCAAGCTGTGGCTACGGTGCGCGTCTAGGCTCTCGTAAACGAATTAAGTTACTTTGTGACGCATTCGAAGAATGGGACAAAGAAATGACGACCGATCCTACTAATTTGGACGATGAAAAATACAAAAAGAAACTTGCCGCTGGTATTAAAAATACGCATGTTAATGAAAGTGTCCTCACCGGTAAAGCAAAGATTGGCAACAATGAATTTGCCATCGGTGTAATGGATTCGCGCTTTATCATGGGTAGTTTGGGCCAAGTTACTGGAAGTAAAATTGCTCGAATGTTCCAAGAAGCTACACGTCAACACCTACCAGTGATTTTATTCACTGCTTCAGGTGGGGCGCGTATGCAAGATGGGATTCATTCGTTGATGCAAATGGCTAAAGTTTCTGATGAAGTTGCTCGTCATAGTGCGGAAGGCTTATTATACATTGCAGTTCTAACTGATCCTACCACTGGTGGGGTCACAGCTAGTTATGCTATGCAAGCTGACATTATTCTTTCAGAACCAAAGACTTTAATTGGTTTTGCTGGCCGCCGTGTTATTGAACAAACAATTAATCAGAAGCCACCTAAAGACTTCCAACAAGCGGAAACGTTGCTCAAAAACGGATTCTTAGATGATATTGTTGAACGACCAAATTTAAAAGAGTATTTGAATAATCTTTTGAATTTGCACTCAGATAAGTAAGTAGGGAGAAAAATGGCAAAAACAGCATATGAAACAGTAACTGCAGCTCGTAGTAAAGACAAAGTTGCAACCGCTGATTTGATCAATAATATTTTCTCGAATTTTACCGAGTTTCATGGTGATCGTCAGTTAAGTGACGACCCCGCAATTATTGGTGGGATTGCTTTGTTAAATGGCACTCCCGTAACCGTGATTGGTACTCAAAAAGGTAAAAATACCGCCGAAAATATCGAACGTCATTTTGGAACTGTTGAACCTGAAGGGTATCGAAAAGCAGTACGTCTAATGCAACAAGCTGAAAAATTTAAACGTCCAGTGATTACGTTTGTGAACACACCGGGTGCTTATCCAGGAATGGATGCGGAGTATCATGGGCAAGGTTCTGCGATTGCTAATAGTTTAATGGTGGGAATGGAATTACGTGTTCCTTACATCAGTGTGATTGTTGGTGAAGGTGGTAGTGGTGGAGCTTTGGCTCTTGCTACTGGTGATACAGTTTGGATGATGGAAAACAGTATCTATTCTGTTTTATCACCTGAAGGCTATGCTTCAATCGTCTGGAAAGATTCAAAACGAGTTATTGAAGCCTCAGAAGCTTTAAAATTAACTCCTGAACTCTTGCTTGAAGACGGCATTATCGATAAAATTGTTCCAGAAGTTGTTGATCAAACTAGCACACAAAATTTAAAACAAATGTTAGTTACAGAAGTAGATCGTTTAAGTCAATTGTCAGCTGATGAACTTGTTCAGCGTCGACATGAACGATTTAGTAAATTCTAGAAGAGGGGTTATTCAGTTGGCAGGAATTCTTAGTGGGAAAACCATCGTCATTATGGGTGTTGCAAACAAGAACAGTATTGCTTGGGGTTGTACTGAAGCAATCATGGCTCAAGGCGCAAAAGTCGTATTGACTTACCAAAATGACCGTATTAAAAAAAGTTTAGATAAAATCGTGGACGATTCAGTTGCATTAGTTGAATGTGACGTTTCAGAAGACGAAAACATTGAAAAAGCATTTAGCCAAATCGAAGCTGATTTTGGTAAAGTTGATGGTATCATCCATGCCATCGCATTTGCTGACAAAGAAACACTTGAAGGTGGAGTTTTAAACACCAAAAAAGAAGGTTACAACTTAGCTCAAGACGTTAGTGCATACTCATTCATCGCTGTTTCACGCTATGGTGCTGAAATTATGAATGAAAAGGGTAGTATCGTAACTCTTACATACTTTGGTTCAACTCGCGCAATCCCTAACTACAACATGATGGGTATTGCTAAAGCATCTCTTGAATCAAGTGTTCGTTACTTAGCTAGCGACTTAGGTGATCGTCATATCCGTGTGAATGCTATTTCTGCTGGTGCCATCAAGACACTTGCTGTTACAGGAATCAAGCATCACCGTGATCTACTTAAAGAATCACAAAGTCGTACAGTAGACGGCGAAAACGTAAGTATCAGTGAAGTTGGAAATGTTGCAGCATTCCTTGTTAGTGACATGTCAACTGGTGTAACTGGTGACGTAATTTACGTTGATAAGGGTGTTCATTTGATTTAAGTTAAAATCATACAAAATAAAACGAGACAATACGCTATTAAATTGGCGTTTGTCTCGTTTTTTGATTTGATATAGGTACAGTATTATTCTGTAATCCTACGT
>JALAGR010000133.1 GCA_022712335.1 Pediococcus sp.
ATATCTTAGTAGCTTAAATTCGTTAGGTGTTAATTGGACCTTTTTGTTATCCTTTTTAACAACCATTCTCTTGAAATCAACTGCAATATTTTCTTCCTTTAAATCAGGATCAATTTCAGCTAAATTAATTGCCCGATCCGTTCGCCGTAAGATTACTTTAATTCTTGAGAGCAATTCTTGAGGACTAAAAGGCTTGGTAATATAATCGTCTGCACCTAATTCCAGTCCTAATATCTTATCAACTTGGCTAGTTTTAGCCGTCAACATAATAATTGGAATTTGTTCATCAAATTTACGAATTTGCTTTGTGGCTTCTACTCCATCCAATTTAGGCAGCATCAAATCCATAATCACAAAATCAACCAATCCCTTTTGAACCGTCTTAACTGCATCTAAGCCGTTATCCACACTAATGACTTGGTAGTTGGCCTGTTCCAAATTGTACGTAAGTAACGTTACGATTGCTGGTTCATCATCTACAACTAATATCGTCCTTGACATTCGAATCCCCCTATTTTGGATTATTCTCCTTCAATTTCCATTGTAAATAAGCGTTAATAAAGCCGTCAAGGTCGCCATCCATCACGCCTTGAACGTTAGCTGTTTCAAAATTGCTTCGGTGGTCTTTTACCATTGAATAAGGATGAAAAACGTAAGAACGAATTTGAGATCCCCATCCAATTTCTAATTGAACGCCCTCTAACTTAGCTTTTTCTTCAGCTTTTTTCTGTTCTTCTAATTCAAACAGTTTAGCTTTCAACATACTCATTGCGGTTGCACGATTTTGCAATTGTGAACGTTCAGCTTGACTAGCTACAACGATTCCAGTTGGCAAATGCGTAATTCGGACTGCTGAAGAAGTTTTATTAATGTGCTGTCCACCAGCTCCACTTGAACGATAGACATCTACTCGTAAATCATCCTGATTGATATTAACTTCGACTGAGTCATCAAGTTCTGGCATTACATCGACCGAGGCAAACGAAGTATGACGACGACCTGCTGAATCAAACGGTGATAAACGAACTAGGCGATGCACCCCTTTTTCCGAACGTAAATATCCATACGCATTATGACCAACAACGCGAATCGTTACACTACTAATTCCAGCAACTTCACCTGCTTGGTAGTCTTCGATTTGGACTTTAAACTGCCGTTGTTCTGCCCAGCGCGTGTACATTCTGAGTAGCATTGCGCCCCAATCTTGTGATTCAGTTCCACCGGCACCGGGATGAATTTCAAGGATCGCATTATTAGCATCATACTTGCCATCAAGCAGTAATCCTAAGCGATAATCACGGAGCAATTTGCCAGTCTCACTTAGTTCATTTTCGAACTCACTTTGAACATCAGGATCGTCTTCCATTTCCAATAGTTCAACCGTTACTTCTAAATTTTCTACATGGTCGGTTAAGTTTTTAAAATTATCGTATTTTTGTTTTAATTCGTTATTTTCATTAATTACGATTTGAGCCTGTTCCTGATTGTCCCAAAATCCAGGTTCAGCCATTTTAGCCTCATTTACACTAATGCTTTCATTCAAAGCATCTAAGTCAAAGAGACCTCCCGAAGTCTGCGACTTCTTTTTTCATATCTTCAATTTGATGTTTTGCTTCAACTAGCTCCATTGGGTTAGCTCCTTTTTTGGTTTCACATTAAAAAACTGGGAACGGTCAAATTACCTTCCCAGTTTTATATTATAAATCAACTAACGTTGAAGATTTTGACGAATTTCTGATTTCATGAATAAACGGGTTGTTTCATACTCAATGTCAGTAACCATTTCATTAAACATACGGTAACCTTCTTGTTGGTATTCAACTAACGGATTCAATTGACCGTATCCACGAAGACCAACGGATTGACGTAATTGATCCATTGCATCGATATGATCAGTCCAATGTTGATCAACAACTCGAAGCACAACTACCTTCTCAAACTCAAGAATTTGTGCTGGATCGTACAATGCTTTTTCTTTTTCAAGATACATTTGATCAGCTAATTGTTTCAAGTAATATTTGATTTCCTTAGCTGACATGCCTTCGATATCGGCTTTGCGAATATCTTTATCTGAAACTAAAGCTGTTCGTGCAAATTCAACAATCGTTCCTAAGTCGAAACTCTTTTGTGTCTTTTGCGTATGCGCATCAACAACTCGATCAATCGTGCGATAAACCATTGGCATTAATACATCTTTTAAGCTATTTTCTTCCATGATAACTTGTTGACGTTCAGCGTATATAACTTCACGTTGAGCACGCATAACGTCATCATATTGAAGAACATTCTTACGAGCATCGTAGTTGTTACCTTCAACTCGTTTTTGAGCTGATTCAACTTGGCGACTAATCAAACCACTTTGAATCACTGCGTCTTCATCGGCAATTTTCATTCTTGAAAGCAATTCTTTAATTCGTTCTGAACCAAAACGAATCATCAAATCATCTTCAAGTGAAAGGTAAAATTGTGACATACCAACATCACCTTGACGTCCAGAACGACCACGAAGCTGATTATCAATACGACGTGATTCATGACGTTCAGTACCGATTACGGCTAAACCACCTAAATCAACAACGCCCGGTCCAAGCTTGATATCCGTACCACGACCAGCCATATTAGTAGCAATTGTTACGGCACCTTTTTGTCCGGCATTCGTAACAATTTCAGCTTCACGCGCATGGTTTTTAGCGTTCAAAACAACGTGCGGAATTCTTTCACGATCTAGTAAACGTGATAAGTATTCGGAAGTTTCAACCGCAACGGTACCAACTAAGATTGGTTGTCCTTTGATATGCAAGTCGCGAATTTCCTTAACTACCGCTTTAAACTTACTTTCCAACGTTGGGTAAAGTAAATCGGGACGGTCATCACGAGCAACCGGACGGTTAGTTGGAATCGTTGTAACTTCCATATTATAGATTTCACGGAATTCTTCTGCTTCAGTACGCGCTGTACCAGTCATCCCTGAAAGTTTACGATACATTCTAAATAAATTTTGGTATGTGATGTTAGCCATGGTTTTGGCACCATCTTGAATTTCAACATGTTCTTTAGCTTCGATTGCTTGGTGAAGTCCATCAGAGAAACGACGGCCTTCCATAACACGACCAGTAAATGAATCAACGATTAACACTTCGCCATCAGAAACTACATAATCCTTATCTTTAAGCATGATGTAGTTTGCTCGGAGGGCTTGATCAATATGATGATTCAAAGCACTGTTTTCAACATCGTAAAGATTGTCCGTTCTAAAGAAATTTTCAGCACGACGAATTCCATTTTCAGTCAATGAAATGGACTTAGATTCCCAATCAATCGTGTAATCTCCGTCAGCCAAAGTCTTAACATAACGGTCGGCACGTTCGTATAACGTAACAGTAGGTTCTGTTTGTCCAGAAATAATCAATGGTGTACGAGCTTCATCAATCAAAATTGAATCTACTTCATCAATCAAAGCGAAGTTTAGAGGACGTTGAACCATGTCTTCTTTGTACACAACCATGTTGTCCCTCAAGTAGTCAAATCCGATTTCACTATTAGTTGAGTAAGTAATATCACAATTGTATGCTTCACGTTTTTGATCTGGTGTCATTTCTGAAGAGTTGACTCCAACTGTTAATCCAAGCCACTTGTAAAGCTCACCCATTTCGCTTGAATCACGTTCGGCAAGGTATTCATTAACGGTAACAACGTGAACCCCTTTGCCACCTAAAGCATTTAGGTACACTGGTAAGGTAGCTGTCAAAGTCTTACCTTCACCAGTCTTCATTTCAGCGATGTTACCACCATGAAGCACCATTCCACCAATCAATTGAACGCGGAATGGGAAAAGTCCTAATACGCGCTTAGCTGCTTCACGACTAACTGCAAAGGCTTCGACTAAAATAT
>JALAGR010000134.1 GCA_022712335.1 Pediococcus sp.
AAGGAGTTTTAATTAATGACAAGAAAAACGAACGCTGGAAAAATAAGTATTCTCGCATTGTTTGCAGCGATTATTATTATTCAAAATTTCGTTCCATTGTTGGGATATATTCCCGTTGGAGTATTTGTGGTCACCACAATTCATATCACGGTTATTATTGCAGCAATCGTTTTAGGACCGGTCGACGGAGCAATTGTTGGCGGGATTTGGGGAGTAGTTGATTGGATCAAGGCAATCACGTTAACCTCTAGTCCATTTAGTAACGTGGTAATGGTCAATCCGATGGTTTCAATTGTTCCTCGAATTTTAATTGGATTAATCGCAGGATTACTCGTTAACTGGTTGATAAGAATCAACGTCAAGCAACAGCTATCTTTGATTATGGGTTCGATTATGGGTTCATTAGTGAATACAGTCTTAGTTTTAAGCATGATTTATGTCTTTTTTCACAATGGATCAGGAGTTTACGCTGCGTTAAATATTAAGGAATTAATGCCGTACCTATTAACTGTGGCTGGAGTACACGGAATTCCAGAAGCAATTGCAGCTGGAATTATTGCGCCACTGATCTCAATCCCACTATTGAGATATTCGAAAGTGGGCCAAGAACGATTTAGAGAATTAGATAAGAAGAAATAATTAAAAAAATTTAATTTTTAAGTTTATTCATAGTCGTAGGACTATGATTTTTTTGAAGGTTCAGTTAAACTGAATACGTACACCAAAATGGAGGGTCTTGACCGCTAGTGGCGAAGAAAAAAAGAAGACGAAAAAATAGTTTTTTTTACAATCGAGGCCAGTTACGAGTTTCCAATTTAATTGGCGTTTTATTAGTGGGATGTTTGATTATAGCAGTTAGTATGAAGTTATACGTCACGCATAACAACGTCCTAGATGGTAGTGCGACTGCAGTGGAATCAACTGATGCTCAACATCAGCAGTTCATTAAAACGATTGGCCCATATGCGCAACAAATGCAACGGCAATATGGTATATTGCCTAGTATTACAATGGCCCAAGCAATTTTAGAATCGAACTGGGGTCAAAGTACGCTATCAAAGAAGTTTAACAACTATTATGGAATTAAAGGTGATTCTGATTCAAATAGTAAGTACTTCAAAACGCAAGAATTTGTAAATGGGAGATGGGTGACGGTTTCCGCCCGTTTTAGGGTTTATTCTTCGTGGCAAGAATCGGTTCGGGATCATTCACTTCTTTTGGTTAACGGAACAAACTGGAATTCGCAACAGTATCAAGCAGTTATTAACGCGACCGATTATAAGCAAGCTGCTCAAGCACTTTATGATGCCCAGTACGCAACTGATCCAGATTATCCTGGAAAGTTAATTAATTTAATTCAAAAATATGGTTTAAATAACTACGATAAATAGGGGGATATTATGAAGTTACTTGAAGATAAGATTAAGTCTGAAGGAATTGTATTACCAAACAATGTATTAAAGGTGGATGGCTTCTTAAATCACCAAGTGGATCCACAATTGATGTTTGAAATCGGAAAAGAATTCGGACGACTATTTAAAGAACAAAATGTAACAAAAATTTTAACGGTTGAATCTTCAGGAATTGCCCCCGCTGTAATGACTGGTTTAGCAATGAATGTACCAGTTGTTTTTGCAAGAAAGCACAAGAGTTTGACCCTTACAGACGATTTGTATACAGCATCAGTTTATTCATATACTAAGCAAACAAGTAACCAAATTTCGATTTCAAAGCGTTTCATTGACCAAGAAGATCGAGTTTTGATTATTGATGACTTCTTAGCAAATGGACAAGCAGTTTCAGGACTGTTTGATATTGCAGACGCTGCTAACATCGACGTTGTAGGTGTTGGAATCGTAATTGAAAAGACTTTCCAAAAGGGAAGCCAAATTATTAAGGACCGTGATATCCAGTTAGAATCTTTAGCAAGAATTAAAGCTCTAACGGATGACGGCCAAGTTGAATTTGAATAATTAAGAGATTGATGAACAGGCGGGATGATTTAAGTGGAGAGTGAAGTAATTACCTCTAGAAAAATTATTTATCCAGGGGACATAATTGGTATTATTGGCGAAGGACGTTCAAGCGTACAACTGGTTGCCACAGCAAAGTCGATGGGCTTTAAGGTTGCTACATACGTTACTTCTGAACAAAATGATGTGAATCAATATGCGGACATTAATTTTGTTGGCAGTATTCATGATGGAGAAAAATTGCAACGTTTTGCACAGCGTTGCAAGATTGTTTTGTATGAATCAGAATTGATTGATATTAAAACTATTCAATATTTACAACAATTTGTCTCAATTCCACAAGGTGTTAAGATGCTTGAGTTGAATCAAGATCGAATTCTTGAACGTGCAACATTGGAACAAATTGGAATCAACGGCACACCATACGTAACCATTGTTGATTTAGATGACCTATACGAATCAATCAACGAAATTGGTTATCCAGCAGTTCTTCGTCCAATTCTAAAAGACGCTTTAACTGAAAAGGAATTGATGCTTGAAAGTGAAATGGATCTTCCCAAAGCTAGTGCCTTGCTAGAACGCGGAACTTACATGCTTCAATCAATGATGGATGAGGGACAGGAAATTGCGGTAAGCATCGTTAAAGATCAAAACAACCGTCAAAAAATGTTCCCGATGGTCGAAAATATCTACCAAAATCACCATTTGAAAGAAACTAAAGTTCCGGTAGATTTAGATTCTAAGCTTCAAAATTTAGTGCTAGAAGCTGCAACTAAAATTGCTGATTTTGTAGAGTACGTAGGGGTATTTTCAATCGTATTTTATGTGGACGGGGATGAAGTTTATCTCAAGCAGCTAATTCCAGGAATTCACTGTGCACAAAATGTGTTCAATTTAGCTTCTAATACAACGGTGTACGAAGAAATGTTGCGAGCTTTAAGCGGGATGTTGATTAGCGACATTCGTCTTCAGGTTCCAACTATTATGTTGAACATCACTGAACAACAAATGCAAAAAATAAAAACGCAGTGGTTGATTAAGTCAAATTGGCATTTTCATTTTTATCCACAAGTTGATGAGAATAAATCCACACAACATATTGGATACGTCTTGGCGGACGGTGACGATGTTAAACAAATTCAAGAACAAATTGATAACACTGATATTTGGTAAAACTCTGTTAAAGTCGGTAAATAAGCCGGCTTTTTTTGATATAATGGTCTGTGGTTGTTTTTTAGTTACGTAGATAGAGAGGATTGAACAAATTGCCAGAAATTAATTTAATAAAAGGTCTTAATAATATGCAAAAAGAAGCGGTTCAGACAACTGAAGGACCGCTATTGATCATGGCCGGCGCGGGTAGTGGTAAGACACGTGTTTTGACTCACCGTGTTGCATATCTAATTGAAGAAAAAGATGTTAATCCATGGAATGTTTTGGCAATTACCTTCACGAATAAGGCTGCCCGCGAGATGCGCGAACGAGTTACTAGCCTACTTGGTGAAGAAGCTTCCGAAATTTGGGTTTCAACGTTCCATGCTCTTTGTGTACGGATTTTAAGAAGAAATATTGATCAGATTGGTTATAATCGTGCGTTCTCAATTGCCGATCCTAGTGAACAAAGAACGTTAGTTAAACATATTTTGGCTGATTTAAATTATGATCCCAAAAAATTTGATCCTCGTTCAGTTTTAGGTACAATCTCAAATGCCAAAAATGATTTGAAGACGCCGTTAGCATACCGTGAAAATGCTAGCACTCCTTACGAACAAGTTGTGGCTGATATTTACGAAGAATATCAACGTCGTTTAGAAAGTAATCAAGCTTTAGATTTTGACGATTTGATTATGAAAACTATCAATCTCTTTGAACAAAATCCTGAAACTTTAGAATTTTATCAAAATAAATTCCACTATATTCATGTGGATGAATATCAAGATACTAACCAAGCTCAATATCAATTGGTAACAATGCTGGCTAAACGGTTTAGAAATATTTGTGTGGTTGGTGATTCTGATCAAAGTATTTACGGTTGGCGTGGAGCTGATATGCAAAATATCATGAATTTCGAATCAGACTACCCAGATTCTAAGACAGTGATGTTGGAACAAAATTATCGTTCAACACAAAATATTTTAAATGCTGCTAATGACGTTATCCAAAATAATGTTGAACGTAAGCCTAAGCAACTTTGGACTGATAATAATGAAGGTGAAAAAATTTCATATTATCGTGGACAAACTGGAATTGATGAAGCGCATTTTATTGTGCAAAAAATCAAAGAACAGATCAAAGAAAAAAATCTAAATTACGGTGATTTTGCAATTTTGTATCGTACTAATGCGCAATCACGTGTGGTTGAAGATACTTTTGTTAAATCAAACGTTCCTTACTTAATGGTGGGTGGACACAAGTTCTACGACCGTAAAGAAATTCGGGATGTATTAAGTTACTTAACATTGATTGCTAACGAAGACGATTCAATGAGTTTTGAAAGAGTAATCAATGAACCTAAACGAGGCATTGGTTCGACCTCAATTGCCAAGCTACAAGCCTTTGCTGATGAGAACAATTGGTCATTATTGAAGGCTGCGCGTAGTGTTCAAATTGCTAATGGAATCTCAAGTCGAGCACGTAATTCAATCGAAGATTTTGCTAAGATGATCGATGCTTTACGTAAGTCGGGCGAATTCTTGAATATCACGGAATTAACCGAAGCTGTTTTAGAACAAACGGGTTATCGAGCTGCCTTAGAAAAATCACGTACAATGGAATCAGAAGCACGCCTCGAAAATATTGACGAATTCTTAACCGTTACTAAGCAATTTGATGATAAGAATGAAGCTGAAGGAAATGAAATTGCCGATGAAAATGGCGATAACATTCAATTGGTTGATTTCTTGGCTGACTTGGCATTGGTTTCAGATCAAGATAGCGTAGAAGAAGAACCATCAGCCGTGACTTTGATGACACTTCATGCTGCCAAGGGACTAGAATTTCCGGTTGTTTTCTTAGTTGGAATGGAAGATGGAATTTTCCCATTATCCAGAGCAATGATGGATCAAGAACAGCTTGAAGAAGAACGTCGTTTGGCATACGTTGGAATTACACGAGCACGTCAGAAGTTATACATCACGAACGCGTACTCACGCATGCTTTACGGTAGAACGCAAAATAATCCAGCATCACGTTTTATTTTAGAAATTGGAAACCAATATTTGAAGAGTGAAAATGAAGAGATGGGCACTACAAGAAACTCAGCGGATCGTACGTATCCATTTGATAATAATCGCAATGCTCGTGCAACTGCTAGTGTTTATGGAAATACGCAATCGACGGCAGTTAAAGCTAACGGTACTGGAGCAGGAAAAGTGAGCTGGAACGCTGGCGATAAGGTTGAACATAAGGCGTGGGGAGTTGGTACCGTGGTTAAAGTTTCTGGTGCCGGTGAAGATGCCGAATTAGACATTGCCTTTAAGGACCAGGGAATTAAGCGTCTATTGGCCGCCTTTGCACCAATTAAGCGGGTTGTTGAATAAAGAAATTTTAGACAGGTTTTAAGTTAGCGGTATAATTAGGGATAAATGAAAGATTGAGGAAACTTTTCAATGAAAGTAACTAAAAAAATTAGTTTATTAGTTGCCACATTAGTTATGGTTGTCGGACTGGCTGCCTGTGGAAGTTTAGATAATTCATCAATGCAATCTTCTACCAATAATGTGACCGGGAAAAAGAACAAGAAAAATAACTACCAAACAACGGGATCGGCTTCAGGTTCATACGCAGGTGTGATTAAAAATGGTAAATATGTAACCAGCAAATCACGAGGACTAACAGCTGATCAGAATGGAAATGTTAACAACACCAAGAGTTTTGAAAGTGGTTTGCAGGACATTTCTAAAACAGTTTTCCCAACATCTAAGTATGTATTCCAAGAAGGGCAATACTTAAGTTCGGATACTGTTCAAAATTGGATCGATCGCGAATCTAAAAGCAATCCAGATGGCTTGAATCCTAAAGATAATGGTTCAAAAGATGCTAAGAAGCGTAACCCAATCTACCTTCAAGCTCTAGAAGAACAAGATTACATGGAAAAATCAGGAACGTCCCTAAAACTTAAAGGGGTAACGATTGGTTTGGCTATGAATTCGGTCGATTACTACCAAAAAGAACAGTATGGTGCACAATACGAAACTAAGATTTCAGATGCGGATATTAAGGCTAAAAGTGAAGAAATTGCTAAAAAGGTTTTGAAGCGTCTGCGTAAAAAATCTGCGTTTAAAAATATTCCAATTGTCATCGCTGTTTATAAACAAGCTTCCAACGATAGTTTGGTTGGGGGAACGTTTATGCGTTACTCGAATAATTCAGGACAGAAGCTTGAAAAATGGAAGAATTTAGATTATAAGAACGTTGTTTACCCAATTAGTGACACGGAAACTTCACCAAATAGTAACGATTCAAGTGCGTTTGATAACTTCAAAACGCAAGTTGAAAGTTTCTTCCCGAACTTGAGTGGTATTACTGCTAAGGCAAGATATAATGGCGATTCGATGGAAGGGATGAGTGTTTCAATTACCACTCAATTCTACAGTGAAACTGAAATTAATAGCTTTACGCAATTTGTTTCTACTCAAGCTGAAAAGTATCTTCCTAGTGGAGTCGATACGGATATCACGATTAAGTCAACGGATGAAGTTCAAAGCTTTTTATCACGTTCGGCAAAGGAAAAGACCTTTAGTTCCCACGTCTTTTCAAGTTATTAAATTTTAGAAGGAGAAATCAATGACAACTGAAAATAACATTACAAAAACAGATGTAGAACACGTTGCTACGTTGGCTAAACTAAAATTTAGTGACGAACAACTTGAAAAATTTACAGATCAAATCGAAGATATTATCGGTTTGGTAAACACTTTAAATGAGGTTGATACGACAGACGTAGAACCAACGTTTAACGTTACAGATCAATTAAACCGGATGCGTGAAGATGTTGCAGTACGTTCTGGTGATAAAGATGTATTGCTTGCCAATGCTCCTGAAACTGAAAATGGATTCATTCGCGTGCCAGCAATTCTTGATGAAAGTGAGGAAGCATAATGAAATTTTTTGATATTACAGTAACTGAACTTCATCAAAAATTAGTTGATAAAGAACTAACGGTAACTGAATTAGTTTCAGAAACATTAGACCAAATCGAAGCTGATCAAAAGGTTTTGAACGACTTTGTAACAATCAATCGTGAGGGCGCTTTAGCCCAAGCAAAAGCAATCGATGAAAAGGGCGTTGCCGCCGACAATATCTGGTCTGGAATTCCAATTGCAATCAAAGATAACATTGTAACAAAAGGGATTAAGACTACAGCAGCATCAAAAATGCTTAGCAACTTTACACCTATTTATGATGCAACAGTCATTGAACGTCTCCAAGCTAATGATGTGATTATTATTGGTAAAACTAACATGGATGAATTTGCCATGGGTGGTTCGACTGAAACTTCATATTTTGGTGACACACGTAATCCTTGGGACCACACTAAGGTGCCGGGTGGTTCATCGGGTGGTTCTGCTACAACAGTTTCAGCCGGAAACTCAATTGCAGCACTTGGTTCAGATACTGGTGGTTCAATTCGTCAACCAGCTTCATACACTGGAATCGTAGGGGTTAAACCAACTTATGGTCGAATCTCACGTTATGGTTTGATTGCTTTTGGTTCAAGTTTGGATCAAATCGGACCAATGACACGTTCGGTTAAAGACAACGCTGCTTTGTTAAATATTATTGCAGGCATGGATGAACGTGATTTAACAAGTTCTGATAAGGCTGTACCTGACTTTACTTCTAAGATTGGTAAAGATATTAAAGGGATGAAGATCGGATTGCCAAAGGAATACCTTGGTGAAGGAATTAATGATGATGTCAAAGAAGTTGTTCGTCAAGCTGTTGAAATCTTGACAGACCTTGGTGCAACAATTGAAGAAATTTCACTTCCACGTAGTAAGTATGGTGTTGCTGCTTACTATATTATCGGTTCTTCAGAAGCTTCATCTAATTTACAACGTTTCGATGGGATTCGTTATGGTCACCGTGCAGAAGACGTTAAAAACCTAGAAGATGTTTACGTTAAGTCTCGTTCAGAAGGATTTGGTGACGAAGTAAAACGTCGTATTATGTTAGGAACTTACTCACTTTCAGCTGGTACATACGATGCTTACTTTAAAAAAGCTGCTCAAGTACGTACTTTAATTATCGATGATTTTAACAAGATCTTTGAAAACTATGATTTAATCATTGGACCTACAGCTCCAACACCAGCTTACAAATTGGGTGCAGAAGTTGATGATCCAACGACAATGTACATGAATGATGTTTTGACAATCCCTGTTAACTTAGCTGGTTTACCAGCAATGTCAGTACCTGCTGGTTTCAGTGATGGAATGCCAGTCGGACTACAAATTATTGCCAAACCATTCGATGAAGTAACCATGTATCAAGCAGGGGCTGCTTTTGAAGCTGCAACTGATGTACATCAAAAACACCCTGAAATGGAGGACAAATAATGAATTTTAAAACAACTATTGGACTTGAAGTCCACATTGAATTAAAAACAAACTCGAAAATTTTTAGTCCTTCACCCGTTGAATTCGGTGATCAACCGAATGCCAACACTAACGTTATTGACTGGGGATATCCTGGGGTTTTACCTCAAACTAACAAAGGTGTTGTCGAAGCTGGAATGATGGCTGCCAAAGCATTACATGCTGATATTACTAGAACACAACATTTCGATCGTAAAAACTATTTCTACCCAGATAATCCTAAAGCTTACCAAGTTACTCAAGCTGATACTCCAATCGGAACGGATGGTTGGATTGAAATTGAAGTAGAAGGTAAGAAGAAAAAAGTCGGTATTGCTGAAATGCATATTGAAGAAGATGCTGGTAAGAACAGTCATAATCCTAATGGATACTCATACGTTGATTTAAACCGTCAAGGTACGCCATTGATCGAAATTGTTTCTAAACCAGATATCGAATCACCAGATGAAGCATACGCATACCTTGAAGCATTACGTCAAAGAATTCAGTTTACTGGTATTTCTGACGTTAAAATGGAAGAAGGTTCAATGCGTGTCGATGTTAATATTTCAATTCGTCCACTTGGTGCTGATAAATTCGGTACGAAAGCAGAATTGAAGAATATTAACTCATTTAACTTTGTGCGTAAGGGACTTGCTTTTGAAGAAAAACGTCAACAAAAGATTCTTTTAGCTGGTGGTCAAGTTCGTCCAGAAACTCGTCGTTACGATGAAGCTAGTGGACAAACAATTTTGATGCGTGTTAAAGAAGGTGCAGAAGATTACCGTTACTTCCCAGAACCTGATCTGCCAAGCATCACAATTGATGATGAATGGATTAAGAACGTTGAAAATAAAATGCCAGAAATGCCTGGTAAGCGTCGTGCTCGTTACGTTGATGAACTTGGATTAACAGATTACGATGCAATGGTCTTAACACAAACTAAGGAAATGTCAGATTTCTTTGAAGCAGCCGTTGCGCAAGGAGCAGATCCTAAATTAACAGCCAACTATTTGATGGGTGATGTTAATGCGTACCTAAACGACCAAAAAGTTGACCTTCAAGAAACGAAGTTGACTCCTGAACATTTGGCAAGTATGGTTAAAATGATTAGTGACGAAACAATTTCTTCTAAGATGGCTAAGAAAGTTTTCAAAGCAATCACGGAAGGTGAAGAACCTACAAGTTGGGTTAAAGCTAAAGGACTTGTTCAATTATCTGACCCAGCTGTATTGGAACCAATTATTGTTGAAGTTGTTGATAACAACGAACAATCTGTTGCTGATTTCAAAAATGGTAAAGATCGTGCGGTTGGTTTCTTAGTTGGTCAAATCATGAAACAAACTAAGGGACAAGCTAACCCTAAAATAGTTAATAAGATCCTAATGAAAGAACTTAACTCTCGTTAGAGGAATAGAATCGGAGGATGACGTACGATGCGGAAACGTGCGCGAATTATATATAACCCAACTTCAGGACGTGAAATGATCAAGCAACATCTAGTTGAAATTCTTGCGGTAATCGAGGAAGCGGGATACGAAACTAGTGCTTTTGCCACTACACCTGAACCCGATTCTGCCAAAAACGAGGCTCGTCGAGCTGCAAAAGATGGCTTTGATTTAGTCATTGCAGCTGGTGGAGACGGGACAATCAACGAAGTAGTAAATGGAATTGCACCATTGCTTAGACGTCCTAAAATGGCGATTATTCCAACTGGAACAACGAATGATTACGCTCGTGCTTTGCGAATTCCTCGTGAAGATCCCGTTGGGGCTGCAAAAGTTATTTTGCAAAATCAACGCTTGAAGATGGATATTGGTAAGGCGGGTGAAAATTATTTTATCAACATCGCGGCTGGTGGATTATTAACCGAGTTAACTTACGATGTACCATCTAACTTAAAGAGTATTTTCGGATACCTTGCATATATTGTTAAAGGTGCAGAGTTGTTGCCACGGGTAAAACCAGTTGAGATGGATATTGAATATGATGGAGAACGTTACCACGGAAAAGCTTCCATGTTTTTCCTTGCGTTGACTAATTCTATTGGTGGATTTGAGCAAATTGTGCCAGATGCTTTACTAGATGATGGTAAATTTACCATGATTATTGTAAAACCTGGAAACTTGCCTAATTTACTACATTTAATGGTTAAAGCTTTGAATGGTAAGCACGTCGATGATCCGCGAATTATTTATCGTAAAGCACGTAAAGTGACCGTTCATCCGGTTAACGATCGTGTTATGGTCAACTTAGATGGTGAATATGGTGGGGATGCTCCGATGGTATTTAAGGATTTAAAACGCCATATTGAAATGTTTACTAATTTAGACGATGTTCCAGTCAATTCTCCTGAAGAGGACCATGAATATCGTCAAGTTGAGCAACAATTTGTTGAAGAAGTTCAAAATCTTCCAGATGATAATAAAATAGATTAAGTAAATACTTGAGAAATACGCCGAAATGCGTTAAAGTTCATAAGTAGCACACGAGAATAAAACAGGCTGGTATTGATGTGCCAGCCTGTTTTTGTCAGTAAATGGATAGGGGAAATAAATGAAGATTACAGCACCTGTTGAAAAAAACTTAGTATATACGGTAGAAATTGAAGATTTAACATATCAAGGCATGGGAGTCGCTAAGATTGAACATTTTCCAATTTTTATCGCTGATAGTATTCCTGGTGAAAAAATTGAAACTAAGATTACTAAGGTTCAAAAGAACTTTGCGTTCGGACGCGTTGAAAAAGTCCTAGAAGAGAGTCCAGACCGTGTAGAAGGCAACGATGCTGCCTATACTCAAACTGGAATTGCTCCATTACAACATATTACGTATGAAGCACAATTAAAATTCAAACAAAATCAAATTAAAAATTTATTGAGAAAATCACACCTTGAAGATCTTGAAGTAGCTGAAACAATCGGTATGGAAAATCCAACTGGTTACCGTAATAAAGCTCAAATTCCTGTTCGTAAGATTAAAGGAAAGCTTCAAACTGGTTTCTTCAAGCGTAGTAGTCATGATTTAGTTCCAATCGAAGACTTCTACATTCAAGATCCAGTGATTGATAAGGTTATTATTGAAGTTCGCGATATTTTACGCGAATTTTATATTGATCCATATCGTGAAGCTGAAAATAAAGGGATTATCCGTAATATTATGGTTCGCCGTGGACGTCGCTCTGGCCAAATTATGGTTGTTTTAATTACGCGTACTAAAGATGTTCCACATTTGGCAGAAATTACTGACGCAATCGCTGCTATTGATGACGTTGTTAGTGTAATTCAAAACATTAATTACAAACAAACCAACGTAATTATGGGTGAAGAAGACCGTGTTCTTGCTGGCGAATCGGTTATTCATGATGAACTTTTAGGACAAGATTTCATTATTTCAGCACATTCATTCTACCAAGTTAACCCTATCCAAACTGAAAAATTGTACCAACTTGCAATTGACAAGGCTGGCTTGACTGGCGAAGAAACTGTAATTGACGTTTATAGTGGAATTGGAACAATTTCACTTGCTATGGCAAAAGCAGCTAAAAAAGTTTACGGTGTAGAAATTGTTAAAGAAGCAGTTCAAGATGCTAAAATCAATGCTTTCCAAAACAACGCTAGCAACACTGAATTTGTTGTTGGTAAAGCCGAAGAACAAATGCAAAAATGGCAAGAAGACGGCTTGAAGCCAGATGTTGTCGTTGTGGATCCTCCACGTAAAGGTTTAGATCAAAGCGTTATTGACGCAACAGTAGCGATGAAACCTAAGCGCGTGGTTTACGTAAGTTGTAATCCTGCAACTCTTGTTCGTGATATCGATCGTTTCGGTGAACAAGGTTATGTAGTAAATCAACCAATCGTTCCCGTTGATCAATTCCCACAAACACCACACGTTGAGTCTGTAACCATCCTCGAACATACAGATAAATAATCTTAGCATGATGGTATTTTTGATAGATTGAAAGTGTACTAATCCCCTTTATTGATGATGGAGATTGGTACACTTTTTGTTTTTCTAACTGGAGGGTTGAGTGTACAGGGGGATGAACTTTCGATTTGTGTGGATAAGTGTTCGTTTTTGAGCGTTAAGTTGATTGGGATGATGAAAATAGCTATAGAGGTTGATATGATGCTATTTACGATGGATACGAAAATGAAGAAATTTAGTGCTAAGGGTTGAGTTAACGAGTACACCACGACAAATAAGTAATTTATCGCTATTAAAGTTAGAATTTAGTAGGGCAATGGCATACTCGACATTAATTATCGAGAAGAATTCAAATAAACTAATTCGTACTCACTGTTATTAAACTTTATAAAATTTCCTCCTCTTGGACTCCCGATCGAAGGCACACTAAAAGTCGCCAATAAGGTAGTAAAAAACATGCCTAAACGAATTACATCGCTGGGATACTGTAAACTTGCTTTACTAGTGGCTTGTTACATAGCGCTATTCAATTGGATGCATGCTAGTAAAATTTGTTAATCAAGCAACACAAGCTGTGTAGCAATTATTTACATTCGCAATAAAAATATTGTTAAATGCGAATAATTTATTTATAATTAAACGGTATAGCCAAAATAATTTTTGATAACAATTTGATTTGAATGGGTATAATCTTTCAATACAACTTAAGATCCAAAATTTACTATATTGAGGTAAACCGCTCTTGAACCCGTTCGACATAAATTGCAGAAAACGTTGGAGGAATGAAAGACGAATCTAAATTAATTTTTCCAATTTTTTATAAGGAGTTTTGTGGTGATAATACGATCTCGGAATGTTTTATTGAAATAGTTGATTGTTTCATTTGTTTGCTATCAAACATTAAAGAACATTTTTTAGCAGAAAAGGATGAATTTAACTCGGTTTAAAAGACTCCGACAACATCTCCACATGGATCAATATGAGCGGTAAAATTGCTCGAAATATGAGCCCTAAAATTGTAAAGTCTATTTATGATTTGTGAGGCATTGATAAGTTCAATGATTACTTTGAAAAAGAGCTATGAATCAGTAATACAAGAAGGCAGTGCGTGATGAACTGAGAAAATTTAATTTCGATATTACTAATGATGCTTTTTTATTATGAGTGGCAAAATTCTTTCCAAAATCTTTGAATATAGATCGAAAAAGAAAAATGATATTAAGCCAGAAGATGTTAAAAAAATATTTGTTCAGGGCATAGGTATTATTTTTCTTCAGGAAGTCGGAACTAAATGTACGCAGTGCAATAAAAAAATCATCCCAAAATTTGAATGCTGATGAAATTCAAATTCCATTTTGCTTAAATTATGCAAATTCGGATGAGATAACTCCTCTACAATAGAGGACTAGAACAAATTATTGGAAATTAAAGAACAAGCCTTTAGTGTAGATCAGCTAGATCAGAATCTACAAAATGCTACTCTAGAGCAACAGAGAAAGAGTTAAATACAGCTCAACAGGATATAAACAACGAAATGTGTGAACTAAACACTAAATTATGCGGAAGTGATAAAGTTTATGCTCTAATTCTGAATATCAAAGTTGTCGAGCATTTACTACTTCAGCTGATACAGCAACTAGTAATGAGTATAAGGATTAGTTTTATTTGATATTGCATGTCTAAAGTTAAATGAATTAGCGTTGTTTAGTCATGGTTTGTTGCTACTCACAAATATTGAAATCGATTGTATTGAAAACATTATTAGGCTCTATTTCAAGTGAAAAAGCAAGACTTTATCTCAATTGATAGGACGAAAGAATTAGATGAAGAAATTCGAAATATTATCAAACAACATCAAGTATTAAAACTCGATCGTGGTGAAAATGAATTGTTTAGACAAAATTGGAGACTTAAAGAGAAAAAAGAGGATTGATTATGTATTTTAGCTATAACAAGCTTTGGAAGTTATTAATTGATCGCAATTTGAATAAAAGTCAATTACGAGAATTAAGTGGTATTAGTTCAACCTCAATTGCAAAATTAGGTAAAAATAAGAATGTTACAACCGAGGTTTTGCTGAAAATCTGTAAAGCTTTAGATTGTGATATTAGTGACATTATGGAAATCGTAAAGGAGTCATGAAAATGGCAATAAAGTCAAAAGAATTAAGTATTGAAGATAAGTTGTGGCAAACGGCTGATACATTACGTGGTAGTATGGATGCTTCAGAGTACCGTAATGTGGTTTTAGGACTAATCTTCTTAAAATATGTTTCGGATTCATTTGAAACTAGATATGAAGAGTTAATACAGACAGATTACCAAGAAGATGCTGAAGATCCTGATATGTACTTGTCAGAGAATATTTTCTGGGTACCAAAGGAAGCTAGATGGGAGTTAATTCAACAATCAGCTAAATCACCACAAATTGGTGAGATTATAGATAATGCAATGGATGCTATTGAGAAAAGTAATGATTTCCTTCGTGGAGTTTTAAGTAAAAATTATGCTTCCCCTGATCTTGATAAAACTCGCCTAGGAGAAGTAGTTGATTTAATTTCTGATATTAAATTAGTAAATCAGCAAGCTAAGCAGTCTGATGTTTTGGGACGGGTTTATGAGTATTTCTTGAATCAGTTTGCATCTAGCGAAGGAAAAAAGGGTGGAGAATTCTACACGCCACGGTCAATTGTGCGGACGTTGGTTGAAATGATTGAACCATACAAGGGAAGAATTTATGATCCTTGCTGTGGTTCTGGTGGGATGTTTGTGCAATCAGATAAGTTTGTTCAAGAACACCGAGGCAAAATTGGTGACTTATCTGTGTACGGTGAAGAGTCAAACCCGACTACTTGGAAATTGGCCAAGATGAACTTGGCAATTCGCGGGATTGATAATAACTTAGGGTCTCACCAAGGAGATACTTTTACAAATGATTTACACAAAGGTGAACGATTCGATTATATTTTGGCTAATCCTCCATTTAATATTAAGCGATGGGGTGGTGAAAAATTACAGGAAGATGCTCGTTGGAAGTACGGGGTACCGCCAGAAGGGAACGCAAACTACGCTTGGATTGAACATATTATCAGTAAGCTTGCTCCAGATGGTAAAGCTGGCTTTGTTCTTGCGAATGGTGCGTTATCAACTTCCACTGCTGCTGAAGCAACTATCCGTAAGGCAATTTTAGAAGACGACAAAATCGATGCGATTGTGGCTCTGCCAAGTCAAATGTTTTATTCAACAGGAGTTCCTGTTTCACTATGGTTCATTGATATGAATAAAGAATCATCAGATGAACGGTCACGGAAGGACGAAACACTATTTATTGATGCGCGCAATTTAGGTGAAATGATTGATCGGACACATCGCTCATTTAACAAGGGCGATATAAAAAAGATTGCTGATACTTACCACGCCTACCGTGGAACGAATGATCAAGAGTATCAAGATGTTGCTGGCTTCTGTAAGGTTGCTACATTAGATGACATTGCTAAAAATGATTACGTGTTGACTCCTGGTCGTTATGTTGGACTTGCTAAGCAGGAAGATGATGGTGAAACATACGAGGTTAAGATGAAGAGATTGACAAGTGAACTAAAAACACAGTTTGAAGAGAGCAATAAGTTACAAACTCAGATCAAAGATGTGTTGAAGGAGCTTGGATATGAAATATAAATTAGCTGAAATTGGTAAGGTTGTTGGAGGTGGAACACCATCAACTAAGCATCCTGAGTATTACACAGATTCTGGAATTCTATGGCTTACTCCTAAGGACTTAAGTGGATATGATGAAATGTTTATATCAAAGGGGAGTAGAGATATAACTCAAAAGGGGATGGAAAACTCCAGTGCTAAGTTGCTTCCTGTTAATAGTATCTTAGTCAGTTCCCGTGCTCCAATCGGCTATGTAGCTATTGCTCAAAATGCAATGGCGACTAATCAAGGATTTAAAAGCATTATTCCTAACGAAGAGCTAGTAATCCCTGAGTATTTATACTTTGTTATGAAAACTAGTAAGAAAGATTTAGAGCAAATAGCGTCTGGATCGACTTTTAAGGAAGTTTCAACTAAAGTCATGTCCAATTTTGAGGTTGATATCCCCAGTCTAGATGAACAGAAGAGAGTATTAAGCTATCTTTTACCAATTACTAAGCAAATAGAGAAGAATAGTAAGATAAATGATAATTTACTCGAACTGTCCGACACTCTTTTTAAAAAAATGTTTAAGCTGGATGGCGATAATTTAATATCTAATTATTTGTTGCCAAAAAGAGGGAAAAACCTTTTAAAGAAAAATGTTATACCTGGTAAAGTCCCAGTAGTCGCTGGTGGATTAAAACCAGCTGCTTTTCATAATGAGTCAAACACTAAAGCACCAGTTATAACAATTTCTGCTTCTGGAGCAAATGCTGGATTCCTTCAAATATGGGGACAGGAAGTTTGGTCTTCAGATTCTTCGTATATTGATCCTGCTATTGCAGAGAATATATTCTTCTGGTATATCTTGTTAAAAAATAAGCAGGAACAGATTTTTGATGCTCAGTCTGGATCAGCACAACCTCATATATATCCCAAGCACATTGGTAATCTATTAGTTCCTAGTCTTAACATGATTAG
>JALAGR010000135.1 GCA_022712335.1 Pediococcus sp.
AAAGATTATATCAAAAATCCTAAGCCAAGTGGCTACCGCAGCGTACATTTGGTTGTGAGCGTGCCCGTATTTCTATCAACAGGTCCGGTTGAAACTCCAGTTGAAATTCAGATTCGCACCGTCGGAATGGACATGTGGGCAAGTTTGGAACACAAGCTGCGTTACAAAACGAATGTTGCTGATGAAAAAGTGGAGCAATTTGAAAATCAATTGGTTCAAGATGCCAATGAAATCTTCAAAATCGAATCTAATATGCAAAATATTTACCGTGAGCTGTCTGATCCGAGGGTCTTTAAAGATGAAGGATAAATATCCCGTTACTTGTTACTACGGCATCCCTGTTGACCTCGACAATTCAGGACATTACATGTTTAAATCTGAACTTAAAATCCACGCTTGGCGTAATGGAAAACATACTAAAGGTAAATTTCAGAAACCAGGTCAACTATTTTTAACCGAAAACAACTTGATGGTAGCTATCGTTGCTACCGCAAATTTGAAGTTCAACAATCGTCATACGCTAGTTCCTTTAGAACGTTTCACTAAGGAATTTATCCCTAATGCGATGCTTCAAACAGCTCAATCAGCATTCGAAAAGGAGGATCATTAAACTATGCGAACTTTAATCATCATCGCGCATCCTGAACTAGAGAGCTCTAATCTTCAACCGTTTTTTAAAGCAGCTGTTGAAAATTATTCAGATGTAAACTGGCATCCTCTATCTACGGATTTCGATATTGAACAAGAACAAAAATTACTACTAGCTCAGGACCGTATCATTTTCGAGTTTCCTTTATATTGGTATAGCGCCCCTGCCATCTTAAAACAGTGGATGGACTCAGTTATGACCACTAAATTTGTGACCGGAAACCGCTACGCTTTAAGTGGTAAAGAACTTGGACTAGTAGTATCCACTGGTGATGCTGAATCCTCTTTTCAAGCTGGTGCCACTGAAAAATTTACCATGTCCGAACTTATGCGGCCTTTTGAAGCGTTCGCTAATAAAACCAGAATGAAGTATTTGCCGCTACTGACGATCCATCAATTTTTGTACTTAAATCCTGACGAACAACAACGTTTGTTAGTTAATTATCAACAGTATATAACCAATCCTAGGTTGGACCATTTTAAGGATCAAGAATCATGGTTTGAAAATGAACTTCAGAATCGAATTGAAGCTACGGATCCACATGCAGCTGAACTTCAGCAAATTTTGGACACGATTAAAAATCGTCAAGATGAACTCGACGATTTGCAATGGAACCTATCGGAAATGAAAAAGGAGGAGGATTCATAATGGATGAAAATACGTGGTTAACTAGTCAACTTGAACAACTTCGCCAATCCTCATCTGATTATCGTGACCAAGCATTTTACTTAGCATTAAACGATTTTGTCCAAGAACAATCCAAAAGAATGGAACAAATTCAAAGAGAACTAGACGGAAGAATGTGGGAATAGCTCCTGTTTACTTAACTCCATAAAAAAGACCATGACATTTAGATGTCATGGTCTTTTAAGGTTTAGTGTTTTTTATCCTCATGTTTCTTGTCGTCCTTTGTACGATCTGCCCACTCTTCACGAGTTAACACATCTTTGACGTTGAGCTTGATCTCAGCGACTTCCATGTTGGTCATCTCGTTCACTGCTGCAGTGATCTTAGTTACCATTTTATCGAAAATGGCTTGTGCATTCTTACCATATTCTAGCAATGCATCCATTTTTAACGAAACTTTTTGGCTTTCGTCATCGATATCAACGTTAACTCCGGTTGTAGGATCGTCGCCTTTAGAAATTCGGTCTGTCACTTTTTCAAAAATATTACCTTCTAGTGAAAGTACCCCATCAACGTTGCTTGCTGTTTTACCAGCGATTTTAGCTAATACTTCATCATCAAATGTTAGTTTTGTTTCTGGTTGTGCTACTTTATCCATAGTTAGATCTCCTTTCAAAATTAAAAGCTTATTTAGCTTCTGGCTTAGGTTCTAAATCAGAGTTAGGTTTGCGATTATTCTGCTCTTTCCACTCTTTTTTACTCAAAACATTGTTTACATGAAAATCAAGTTCGACTACCTTCAATCCAGTTAGTCGTTCAACTTCTTCTCCAACTACATCACAAACTTGAGTAAAGATATCACGAATATCATAGCCATATTCGACCGTTGCATTCATCTCAAGCGCAACTTGTTTTTCCCCAACTTCAGCAGTAATCCCCTGGGTTGGATCGACTTTACTTCTTAACTTATCAGTAAGACTATCAAATAGCCCTCCGTCAAATGAAAGAATTCCATCGACCTTTCTTGAAGCTAATCCAGCGATTTTTTCAATAACGCCTTCATCAAAGGTTAAACTTGCTTGTGCAATTTTTGGATTATCCATTGTTCAACACCTCCTGAATCTTGCGGCGGTTCTTCCATGCAAACCATAGGCTTGAAACAATCATCATTCCAAGTAATGATTTCAAAGGTTTATTGCGATCAACTTTCTTTGCCATTAAACGTCCCCCCTAGTTCTTTTTCCGATCAATGTTCAAAGCTGCCATTAATTCTGAGATTGCCTGCGATAAAACTGTTTTGCCGTATCTGGCGCCAAGGTATCCAAGTACTCCAAGCACTCCGACCAACACTGCACTGCCAAATCCGATCGAGACCCAGACAATTCCGAGAATCATCGCAACCAAAGCTCCTAACAATTCGCTACTCATCTAAAATCCCGCCTTCCTATATGACTTTCAGTGATTTACTGGACTGTTTACGTGGAATAATTTGGACCTTAACGTGGCTCTTCATTCCTAAATGTCTCTGAATACTGTCTTGAACAGTTTCTTGAATCCTTTGTGCATTCACATCATAGTTTCCATCCGATATATCTTCCACGCTTACTTGAGCTTGGATCCGATCATTTCCACGGACACGTACTTTGGTTTGAATGTTACCCACCTGATGACTTTCAGCAATTGACTTATCAACAATTTGTTCCATCGATTTCTTAGGAATTGTCAATTTGCCTTTTCCGCCTTGCAATTTCAAATCTTTTTCACTTGTTCGACTAGATAGTGCAATAATTAACATGACTAGTGCGAACAGCGCGACGATAACTCCAAATACAATTGCAACAACTTCTGTAAGGCGGCTATTAGTGGTTCTCATTGATTCAAAAAAATCGGTAAGATAAGGAATGAACATTTCACTTGAAACGAACCAAACCGTCTGAATCAAAGTAATTACTGCCATCAAACTCAATAAAATTTTACTGGTTCGACTCATGTAATCACCTCTATCCCTTCTTACGCATTCCGAAGATAACAGATACAATTACTACTAAAATAACTGCTCCGATAATTGACGGAATAAGCGCCATACCTGCTAGTGTTGGTCCCCAAGTTCCTAATAAACTTTGTCCTAACCATGCACCTACAAGTCCAGCAACGATATTACCGATCCAACCAGCTGGTAAATCACGACTAGTTAGCGCACCTGCAATCGCACCGATAATACCACCTATAATTAATGACCATAACCATCCAAACATAACAAACAACTCCTTTCAGTTTATACTGTTTACCAATAAACGCTATTGCTTATTGGCTCACCATTAAGATATCACGATGTAATATTGAATATCAAAGAATATGCTTATCCCTTTTATAAAAAATACGATTAAAGGTAGCGTTTTCTTTTGAAAACAGCAAAAAAGCCAGCATTT
>JALAGR010000136.1 GCA_022712335.1 Pediococcus sp.
AGGTAGAATATTATAAAAAAGCCCCGTAATCAAGTGAATCGACTTGGTTGCGGGGCTTTAAAATGGCGAATAGTTTAATTTAAATAGTAAACGTTACGATACATCATTGGCTTAGATGGTGAAATAATAATATTACCAAAGCCAGAATGATGGATTGCATCAGGAAGCATTTGAGGTTCGATTGCTAACCCGATATTGGCATCCATATCTTGATCACCATGAATTTTAAACGGTTCGTGTGGTTCTTTGGTAGTAAAGAGGGAAATTGCATTGGCAGAAGTTTGAACGCGAACCTTACGTCCAGATTCAGGGTCTTCCAATGTGAGTTGGGGAGCTTCAATACTTGGTTCGACTTTAAACGCCGTATCAATGCCATCTTCAATTTGTTCTAAAACAGATCCAATTGCAGTAGTGGCGTGTAAATCGTACGGTGTGTTATCAACATTCAAAAGGTTACCAGTTGGGATCAACTCTGCATCGACCTCGGCAATTACATCACTTTCCAGCTGAATTTGATGCTGTTTGATAGAACGTTTGGCGTTTCCACTAAGATTGAAGTACATATGGTTAGTTGGATTGAAAAGCGTTTGTTTGGAAGTATGACCAATATATGTGATCGAAAATTCGTTACGGTTATTTAAACGGAAAATAACATCAATGGTTAAATCACCAGGGAAGCCGTTTTCGCCATCAATACTGAAACGTTTAAGAACTAAGCCGACTTCTTCTTGACGAATAAATTTACTGATTTTTTTCCAATTAACGTAGCTAAGTGAAGGTTTGCTTCCACCATGTAAAGTGTTGATACCTTCATTTTGGTCAAATTGGTAATCACGCCATTGACCATCTTTAATGCGTCCGGCAACGCGTGCTACTGAAGTACCGAAATAGTCGTTGTGGTTAGGATAGTCTTGCGGATCATCAAAGCCCAGAACGATATTTTCAACGTTACCTTTTTTATCAGGTGTGTTTACAGCAACCACTGTAGCTCCCAAAGTACTAATTGTGACAGAAAAATTATTGTCATTTGTTAGTGTGTACCAATTTACGTTTTGGAATTCCTCTTTATTAATCTTCAAAATACAATCCCTCCTATGTCTTACTATAATTGATTTTATCACAATGAAACCGATTACAGTTAGTTTTATGACGAATGTTTTAATTTACTTTAAGTAAGTAAAGAGCTATAATTTATCCACTAATAAAAAATAAGGATGGGTATTGTAATGGCTAAAAAGTCTAAAATTGTAAAAGAACAAAAAATTGAACAAACGATTGCGAAGTACGCTGAACTTCGACAAGAACTGAAAGCCAATAAAGACTACCAAGGACTCAGTAAGTTACCGCGCAATGCTTCACCAACTAGAATGCATCGTCGAGATACTTTGGATGGGCGGCCACATGCGTATATGCGAAAATTTGGAATGTCACGTTTGAATTTCAGAAGATTAGCTCATGAAGGACAAATTCCAGGAGTACGAAAGGCTTCGTGGTAATTATCAAAATGAAAGTTGTAGCAAAGAAATTACACCATGTGTGATGCTTTGCTACAACTTTTTTGTTTTAAAAAATGGCAAAAATAAAGTGGTAAGATGGTAGTTGAATTAATTTTAAAAGAGAAAGAAGTTTTATAATTGAAATTACGGACACTAATTTATGTGGCTATTTCCACATTTTTGTTTAGTTCGATGGAGATTGCGCTTAAAATTGCTGGTGGCACTTTTAATCCAATTCAATTGATTTTTCTACGATTCCTCTTGGGGGGATTGTTGTTACTACCGTTTACATTGAAGAGGCTCAAAAAAGATCAACGGCATTTAAACGGACGAGATATTAGGGCATTTGCTCTGACAGGATTTTCCTGCGTACTAGTTAGTATGACGCTTTATCAGCTGGCGATTCAGATGTCTTTGCCGGCAACGATTGCAATTCTTTTAAGTGCTAACCCAGCATTTGGGATGTTAATAGGCTTAGTACTCTTAAAGGAAAAAATGTCTCGAACTAATACGATTGCAGTTATTTTAACCTTGGCGGGGTTGATTATAATTGTTAATCCGTTTAATTTGACGAATCCGATGGGGATTATGTTAGGAATCCTAAGTTCAATTACGTTTGCGATTTATGGGATATTGACTCGTTTAAGCTCAAACAAGTTGGGCTTCGGGGGCATGGCCATGACGTGTTTTTCATTCATTGCCGGAGCAATTGAGTTAGCTATATTCATGGCATTTACGCATATTCCAGTTATTAGCCGTGCTTTTAGTGGTGTGCAGGGATTTAGTAATATTCCGTTTTTCCAAGGAATTACTTGGTCGAATATTTTGTTAGTCGCGTACATAAGCTTTTTCGTTACTGGACTTGGATTTGGCTTGTATTTCTTAGTAATGGAAGAGGCTGGAGTTCCGATTGCTTCATTGATTTTCTTTATTAAACCAGCCCTTGCACCAGTGTTATCGCTGATGATTTTAAGGGATCCCATTCATTCCAACACCGTTGTCGGAATCATTATCATTTTGATTGGTTCGGTTGTTACTTTGATGGGCGAACGGATTGCAATGAGAATGAGTCGAAAATAGAATATAAATTTAAGGACCGAATTGAAAAGACGTACTTTTTCAATTCGGTCCTTTTCGGTGAAATATAGGGATTTCTTAACCTTGTTTTCACATATAGAA
>JALAGR010000137.1 GCA_022712335.1 Pediococcus sp.
ACTAACACATTTTCAGCCTGAAAAATGTAAATACGATAATATCCTAAAAAAATATCGGAAATTTATAGGTGAATAAATTAAGGATAGGTGAATAAATTAAGGAGATGAAGTAAATGATTAGAATTGGACAGGTTATGTATTTACATAAAGATGCATATGAAGAATATGAAAAAAGACATGCAGATTTATGGCCAGAAATGAAAAAGGCATTAAAAGAACATGGTGCAAATAATTATTCAATTTATTTAAATGAAAAAACTGGTCAAACATTTGCTTATTTAGAAGTCCCAGATGTAGAAGCTTACAACAAGATTGCCGATACGGATATTTGTAAAAAATGGTGGGATTACATGGAACCCCTAATGGAAACTAATGAAGATAAAAGTCCGGTTGCAACAGATTTGAAAGAAGTATTCCATTTAGATTAATAAATAGGAGGAATTAAAAATGGTTAAAGCTAATGAAGTTGAAAGTGCTTATAAGGTAGCAAAAGAACGTTACGCAGAAATTGGTGTTGATACAGAAGCGATGATGGAAAAATTATCAAAAATTAAACTATCAGTTCATTGCTGGCAAGGCGATGATATCCATGGTTTCTTAAATCCTGATCAAGAATTAACTGGAGGAATCGGTGTATCAGGTGATTATCCAGGAATTGCACGGACTCCAGATGAATTAACGGGTGATTTATCTAAAGCATTCTCGTTGATTCCTGGTAAACATAAAGTAGCATTGCATACTTTGTATGCGGTTACGGATAAGAAAAAAGATTTTGATGAAATTGGACCAGAAGACTTTAAATATTGGGTTGATTGGGCCAAAAAAGAGGGAGCTGGGTTAGATATGAATCCAACATTTTTCTCTCATCCAATGGTTAAAAATAATTTTACGTTGGCTAGCCCAGATAAAGAAGTTCGTGATTATTGGATTAAGGTAGGTAAGCAGTCCCGTGCGATTGCTAACTATTTTGGTGAAGAATTGGGACAACAATCAGTTAATAATTTCTGGATCCCCGATGGATTTAAAGATAACCCAATTGATAAACAAGGACCTCGTCAACGTTTGATTGAATCTTTAGATGAAATTTTTGAAAAGAAATACGATGAAAAGAATACGATTGAAGCTGTCGAAGGTAAGCTATTTGGTACAGGAATTGAGTCGTATACTGTAGGCTCACACTTGTTCTATGATAATTATGCAATTAGTCGTGGCAAGTTATGGACGATTGATGCTGGTCATTGGCATCCAACAGAAGATGTTTCTGATAAATTCTCGGCATTTATGCCATTTGGTAAAGGATTAATGCTACATGTTTCTCGTCCAGTACGTTGGGATAGTGATCATGTTGTTGTATTTGATGAAGCTTTAGTGCGCATTATGCGGTCCCTAGTTCGCGATAATGAACTTGAACAAACTAATATCGGATTAGATTTCTTCGATGCAACAATTAATCGTGTCGCTGCATGGGTAATCGGTGCCCGTGCTACACAAAAGGCATTGTTACAAGCAATGCTTGCTCCAATTGATGATTTGAAGAAAGCTGAATTGAACTTTGATTTCACAACTCGTTTAGCAGTAACAGAAGAGCTAAAATCATATCCATTTGGAGCTGTATGGGATGAATTCTGTTTACGTAATAATGTCCCAGTGGGTTCAGATTGGCTAAATGACATTCATGAATATGAACAAGAAGTACAATTCCCACGAGATGCAAAATAAAAATTTCAAAAGAGGCTGAAGATATGACCAAATTTATTGACTCGAAGTATGTTAAAGAAATGAAACAAACTACAGCTAACCTTTACCAACATGGCTGGGACGAAAGAAATGGTGGAAATGTTAGTTTAAGATTGACGCAAGATGAAGTTAAGGAATTCGAAGATACTGATAAAACTCTTCGCACAGTTAAGATCAAATTTAATGCAAGTGCATTAGCCGGCAAATATTATTTAGTAACTGGCACAGGAAGATATTTTAAAAATATGATGGAATTCCCAGAACGCGATATGGGATTGATCAAGATTAACGACGATGGCGACAGTGTGGATATTATTTGGGGATTTAATGATGGTGGGGAACCAACTAGTGAATTTCCAGCTCACTTAATGAGTCATATTGAAAGATTAAAGAAAGATCCGGAGCAACGAGTAGTTATGCATTGTCATCCAACTAATTTAATTGCGATGAGCTTTACTTTACCATTATCATCGAAAGTATTGAGTCGTACATTGTGGCAAATGCATCCAGAATCTATTGTTGTATTCCCTGAAGGTATCGGTGTAATCCCTTATATGTGCCCAGGTACGACAGAAATTGGTGAAAAGACAGCGGAAACAATGAAAGATTACCACGTTGTGCTGTGGCCACATCATGGGGTGTTCGCAGCAGGAGACTCCTTAGATGAAACTTATGGATTAGTTGAAACAGTTGAGAAATCAGCACTTGTATATACTACAATTCAAGCTCAGGGTGGCAAGATGCTACAAAGTATTACGGAAAAAGATTTCCGCGATCTTGCGGATCGTTTTGGATTGGAATTGAATGAAGAGTATTTGAAGGACTGATTAAAAATATCCAACAAAATTAAAATAGTGACCCCGAAAGTTAGATTTTTGGTCTAAC
>JALAGR010000138.1 GCA_022712335.1 Pediococcus sp.
GTATAAGAGTCTAAATCATCTGGATCTAGTCTTTGCCATGATTTATTGTAAAATTTATCGTTTAATTTATATGATGGACTATCTTGCTCACTATCGACAAATGCCTTCACCTTTTTATCAAACGTATACCATCCATTCCAACCTAAATGAATCGTATCTTGCATGAAATATGGTTGTGAACCTTGATCAGATAAATCTGCAATATGATTGAACCCTTGGCTCTTCAACTGATATTTAATCTTTTCATTGAAGCCATCTAACATTGATTGAGATAATCCAACGTAGTTAGCCCACTTTTGATTAATCGGTGGAATCACAAACAATACATTAGTGTTATCTTTGGCAAACTGATTTAGAACTAATTGGAAATCAGCAAATTCTGGTGACTTAGTGTAGTCATAATTTCTTTCCAGTCCTCTGAATTTTTTCAATTTGTCTTTCAATCGATGATTATAAAACGAGTTTTTAATTCCAAAATCGTTACTTGAAGTTTGTTGCTTAGCTTGCTTAATAATTGCCTGACGAATTAAATCGCCGGACTCACTATTAGGTAACGCATGTAATTCTTTATTAATTTTCTTTTGATTATCATCTTTTAGTTTCAAACCTGAGAAAAGTTGATCTTCATGTGATAACAAGCGCTTGTAATAACTAAGGTTACGTTTGGTACCTGAGGACAACTGGTGTCCATTAGCAACTTGACGTAGTGCATTTTTAACCATGCCGTTAGCGCTATCCACACCCTTTTCCATCTTCAATAACCGGCGCGCTGCATAACGATCGCTCTTCGTACCAGTTTGATTTTGTAAAAAGTTCACTGCTTGAAGTTGTGAAAAATAGAATGAGAAAGCCTGTGGATCCGTACCCTTTTTAACAAACCATTGTGGAGAAATCACAAAAACCGCTTCTCCATTTTTCAATTGGTGATTAATTCCCTGCATTTGGAAATAATGGGTCAAAGATTGTGTACCAGCCGCACCCATTAAGAATGGGCGGAAATCCCAATTGTATTTTTCTGCGATAACAGAAGGATGCGTTAAATCAAATCGTGAAAATTCAGATGAGCCAAAGAATGGCACATAATACGGATCTGATAACGCTGCTCGCTTAACCGCATCGCCTTTTAAGATATTTGGTGACAAGGACGTCGCTGCTTGTTTCTCAATTGTTGGACTGATTCGGTTTATTTTGAATGGGGAAAATAAGAGCCCAATCAAAACAACAGCCGCGACTAGCAATGGACCAAATATCATCCAAAGTTTTTTTCCCACTGTTATTGCATTGCCTCAACTTTAGCGATAATTTTATTTGGTGTATCCCATTCACTACGTTCAAATTCTGAAACTGGAGCCATGATTCCTAGTTCTGTTTGAAGTTGTAATAACAATTGAACTGTACCCATTGAATCGAGTAAACCTGTTTCAAATAGGTTTTCGTCCATGCTACCGCTAACGTCGCTACCTGTAAGATCTGCCAAAATATTTAAAACTGTTTCTTTTGTATTCATAATTAATTACTCTCCTTAAATTTTAGTGGAACCATAGTGTGTCCAAAAATCCTGAAAATACTAAGAACGTGAAACATACAAAGTTGAAGGTCACGAAAATCGCAAAGTATTCAGTAAATTTGTTGTGTGGAAAACGATCTGGGTTCTTTTTCTTTACATTTAGCCACCAGTCGTTGACCACTAGCGCTAGTCCATGGATCAAACCATAAACAATGTAATACCACTTCTCGCCGTGCCAGAACCCCATTAACAACATGTTTAAAACATAAGTAACATTAGCCGTTGTTTTAGGGTTCTTGAAAATTTTATGTTTCATGAAAAAGAATACTAGTCGCATGTAAACATAATCTCTAAACCAAAAAGAAAGTGTCATATGCCATCTATTCCAAAATTCTTTGATATTTTTGGATTTAAATGGCTGATTGAAGTTCATTGGAGTTTCAATTCCCATGAAATAACTGGTTGCTACAGCAAACAAACTGTAACCTGCAAAATCAAAGAAAAGATAGAAACTGTATACGTACATCACGCCTAGCAGTCCCCAAGATAAACCTGTAGACTGAAGGGCTAAATGTTGAACTTTAGGTAGTAAAATCGTACCGAAAAGGTATGCCAACATGAATTTATATACAAACCCTAAGAATACATAATGGAGGGCTTTTTCTAGCATCCCCAAATATTTTTCACGATCTGGGACGCTATTGTAATCCGTTCTAAAACGGCGGTAACGGTCAATTGGACCAGAGGAAATAGATGGGAAAAATGCCATAAATTGTAAGAAGAACCATGGATTGTAGTCCTTCAATACCCCATCACGAATTTCCATCACGGTCTGAACCGCTTTGAAAGTTAAATAACTAATCCCTAAGAACCCAACAATCGATTGAGCTCCTGACATTAATGGTGTTAACTTAACCAATACTAATGGTGATATCGCAAGTAGAACCGCAATAACAAACACCCACGTGTCGTTTTTCTTCTTACGATATAGGTTGTACAACGAAACTAAAATCACTTCGCAAATTAAAAATCCAACAAGGGCAATTCCTTGTTCCCACTTGGGACCTCCGAAGGACAAAAGAATGAAGAACAAAGATACTAAAAGTTCGTACCAGCGAAATCTTTTTCCACAGAGAATTCCCACAACAATGGGGATAAATGCCACAGCTAACATGACAAAATATAATGGATTTTCATATGGTGTTAATGAAAGCATTATGCGTTAACCTCAGCAATAACAGATTTAATATCAATTTTTCCGTTGGCCGTTTGCGGTAAACTTTCAACAAAAATAAAGCGATTTGGAACAGCATATTCCATCATGTTATCTTTCAAACTATCTTTAATGGCTACTGTCAATTTAATTTGTGATTCAAAATCATTTTCTTCAGGTACGACATAAGCTACGAGCTGTGCCACTTTCTGATCCTTACCATACTTAGGAACAGCTACCCCTGATTGAATTAATGGATCGTTATTCAAATAGTGGTTAACTTCTTCAAGTTCAATCCGATAGCCATGAAGCTTAATTTGGAAATCTGTTCGACCTCGATAATAGAGCATCCCATCATCGTCGATTTCAGCTAAATCTCCAGTTTTGTAGGCACGTTGGCCCTCATATTCAAAGAACGCTTCGTCCGTTTTTTCTGAATTATTGAGATACCCCTTAGAAACGCTCGGACCAGATAAAACTAATTCTCCTTCAGCACCAGCATTGGCAATGTTTCCATTTTCATCAAGTACAAATCCAATGGTATCGGCCTTTAAGTGACCAATTGGTAAGCGGTCGTATTTAGCTAGAACTTCATCCGTGATTTCAATGGATGTGACCGCTACTGTTGCTTCTGTTGGCCCATACGTATTGAAAATTTTAGCATCTGGGAAACGTGTTTTAAGCGCTTGTGCTGTAGAATGTGTCAATTCTTCACCACAGAACAAGAATCGATTTAGTGCTGGTAGATGTTCAGCATCAAAAGTTGGCTGCAACAAGCAAATATCCATAAATGACGGTGTTGAAACCCACACATTTAATCCTAGCGTTGGTAAGATTTCGAATAATTGCTTGAAATCATCCGTTACTTGCTTTGGAACCGCCTTGATTGTTCCACCCATAACCAATGTTGGATATAAATCCATCACTGACAAGTCGAATGAGTATGGTGGTTGTGACAATGTCACTGGACGTTCTGGTAATCCAAAACTTTCAACTTCCCAATTTACAAAGCTTAAAAGGTTAGCATGGCTAATTTGGACCCCTTTAGGTTTTCCGGTCGTTCCTGATGTAAAGATGATGTAGTAATTGTCATCTCCAGTCACAAAACTATTAGGTGTAACATTCTTATTTGATTTAAAAACATCGTTTAATTTTTGTTCTTCAAGAACTGGTAAATCTCCCAGTCCAACAGGTAAATCTTCAACAGCCACACACATCCCCGGATTAGCAATTTCGTTAATCATGGTTAAGCGTTCGGCTGGTGAATGACGGTCGATTGGCACATATGCGTGACCACTTTTTACAATGCCCAAGAAGGTTGCAATCATTTCGAAGGTTTGTGCACCATAAACCATAATCGGAGCATCTTCTTGTAGCCCTTGATTCAAAATATACGAAGCTAAGCTATCCGAATAAGCTTTTAATTCTCCGTATGTATTTTTAGTTCCTAGATAGTCATAAGCAATCCAATCTGGATGCTTAGTTGCAATTGAATCAATTTGTTCAATCACATTAATTACTTTCCCCATAACAATTAGATCCCCCGATTAAAATTCATTATAGATAAATGTCCCGCCAGACATTCCGCTATAATCGTATAAATATAGTAGTACAACTAGAACTGCAAAATAAAAAACAGTTCGCGTAATAAATTTCACTGAATTATGCTGCCATAAATCCTTAAAAAAATTCAGCATCACAATCCCCCCACGTTTTGATTTTTTTACCAAAGCAATTGGTAAATTTGATTTTTTAAAATTACGTTACGTAAAAGTATGCCATTTTTTTCGCCCTTTGTAAAACTCCTGTAACATAAAGGACTAAAAAAATTCATATTCATCACATAAAGTTCATACAC
>JALAGR010000139.1 GCA_022712335.1 Pediococcus sp.
GCTGAAGAGCATATACCGCTAGTTGGTCACTAAACACACCAGAACAAATCATCGTATAGTCACGATATTTCCTAAAAAGATCGGTTAAATCTTCATTAGCAACAATCCAACCTACTCTAATACCAGGGATAGAATATGTTTTAGATAAACTATTTGTTGCTATACCTCGATCGTAAAGGTCTACAATGGACGTCACATCTACCTCATCATCTAAAGGCAGATATACCTCATCTACCAAAACATACGCTCCAACACTTTTAGCAATTTTTACAACTTCTTTCATTAAATCTGTTGTAATAACTGTTCCGGTTGGATTATTTGCGTTATTTAAACAAATCATTTTTGTATCTGGCCTAATTAATTTTTTTAGCTCATTAATGTCTGGTAACCACTTATTCTTTTTATTTAAATTCCAGTAAGACACTTCGGCACCAAGAGATTTTGGTATTTCGTATAGCTGCTGATATGTTGGAAACATGCTTATCACATGATCCTTAGGTTTTATCAATGCATATAACGCTAGTAAATTTGCTCCAGTTGCCCCATTAGTTTGTAGAATTTGCTTACTTGAAACATTTTGATAGATCGAGCTAACTGCTTTTTTAAAATCCTCTGAGCCTTCGATATCACCATAATTCATCTTTTTTTGATTTAATTTTTCATAAAAAGTTTTTCCATTGTCTGGTGAAAAACTCATAAGTTCTTCCATCGAAAGTGAAGAAATTGTACTTTGGGCAATATCATGCTGCGCCTTGGTTTCATACACGTTTAACCATTCTTCAACTCCAAAATTTGCAATTTCCATATTGAAGCTCCTTATTTAGTAATGATTGTCCCAGCGTCATGTTCCAACAAATTTTTAACATTATCGAGCGATGTGATTACAGCTTTACTGTCTGGACGATTATTGACATATTCAATTGCCGCTTCGATCTTAGGTAACATGCTTCCCTTAGCAAATTGATTTTCGTCGATATATTGCTTTAACTCAGCTGTTGTTACATTGGTCAATTTTTGCTGGTTTGGTTTGTTGTAATTGATATAAACATTGTCCACAGCCGTTAAGATGATGAATAAATCGGCATCTACTAATTCAGCTAATTTTTCAGATGCAAAATCTTTATCAATTACAGCCTCAACCCCACGTAGTTTTTGTCCTTCTTTAACAACTGGGACTCCACCACCACCTGCTGAAATAGTAATCACATTAGCTTCAACCATCTTTTTAATAACATTAGCTTCTTGAATTCCAATTGGTTTTGGTGAAGGTACAACTCGTCGCCATCCACGTCCAGCGTCTTCAACAAAGTGTGCTTCTGGATTATTAGCTTGTTGTTGAGTAATTTCGCCTTCTGTATAGAATGGACCAATCGGCTTAGTTGGATCATCGAAAGCTTTATCTTTTGCATCCACAATCGTTTGAGTCACAATCGTTGCTGCGTCAAACTCAAGTCCTTCATCCGCCAAAACTTCATTAAAAGCATTTTGCATCCAATATCCAATCTCTCCTTGTGACATCGCCCCTGTAGTATCCAATGGCATTGCTGGAGTTTGCTTCGAGTCACTAGCAGCTTGTTGAATCAACAAATTACCTACTTGTGGACCATTTCCATGTGAAATAATTAATTGATCGCCCTGCTTTACAAAAGCAACCAATTGTTTAACGGTTTCTTTTACTGCTTTGATTTGTGCTGATGCTGTTGCATCATCTGATAAGATGGCATTTCCTCCAAGTGCAACAACGATTTTTCTCTTTGACATATAATTACCTACTTCCTTTTTTAGATTAAAAAAGGCCGGTGCAAAACAATGTTTTGCTCACCAGCCTTCTATGACATTCATTAAGCGTGTGGAATAAATAAATTACCTAATGTAGCTGCCATAATTGCTTTAATCGAATGCATCCGATTTTCAGCTTCTTCAAACTGACGTGCATGTTTGCTTCTAAATGCTTCATCAGTGATTTCCATTTCTGAAATTCCAAATTGATCGTGGATCTTCTTTCCATATTCTGTTTCTGTATCATGGAAAGCTGGTAGACAATGCATGATAATCATGTCATCGTTGCCTGTTTGCTTAACCATTTCCATGTTAATTTGATATGGTTTCAATAAATTGATACGTTCTTCAAATTTATCTTCTTCACCCATTGAAACCCAAACATCTGTATAAAGAACATCCGAACCTTTTACACCATTTGCAACATCAGATGTGATGAGATTTTTACTACCCGTTTTCTTAGCATAACTTTCAGCTAAGTCACGTACTTCTTGAGTTGGTTGTAGTGAGTCTGGTGCAACAATATGAATGTTTACACCTAACATTGATCCAGTAACAAGAAGGCTGTTAGCCATATTGTTACGTCCATCACCAACGTATGTTAGAGTGATGCCTTCCAACTTACCGAAGTTTTCTTTAACAGTCATAAAATCAGCAATCATTTGAGTAGGATGCCATTCATCTGTCAAACCATTCCAAACTGGAACTCCTGAATATTTAGCTAGATCTTCTACTACCTTTTGACTAAATCCACGGAATTCGATTCCATCAAACATGCTTCCTAATACTTTTCCTGTATCTTCAACTGATTCTTTTTTACCTAATTGAATGTCGTTCTTACCTAAAAATTCAGGATGTGCGCCCAAGTCAATTGCTGCTGTGGTAAATGCAGAACGTGTTCTTGTTGAATTTTTTTCAAAAAGTAATGCAATATTTTTACCTTCGAGGTAATGATGAGGAATTCCTTTTTTCTTTAAATCTTTTAAATGTAGTGAAA
>JALAGR010000140.1 GCA_022712335.1 Pediococcus sp.
GTCTTTAAGTTGTTTGATATGGTGTGATACTGCTGGCTGTGACAAGCTAATCGACTTAGTCAATTCACTTACCGTGAGCCCATTATCACTTTCGCCAAGCGTAATCATAATCTGTTGACGGCGTTCATCAGAAAGAGCTTCCAGCAACGGAATGTTCTTCTTGAACGCGTCAAGAGCACTATTATTTTTGACCATCGTTCTCCTCCATTCGAATATTCGAATATTTAAATACAAACTAAATCTTAACGCTAAATCTAGTTCAATTCAACCTTAAGATTAATTTTATTTATTTCTTTTCTAAATTAGCTAAAAGATCTTTAGACATCTTCTTTGCAAGCATCGAAACAATGGCACTATGCTGCAATGAAACTGCCGCTGGTTCAGCTAGTAATTCACCCCACAAATTACGTGGACCATGCTGTGAAATACGATAAACTTCGTCGTTAAAAGCACCTACAAAATTATTGTAAGCCTTTCTTGAGCTGGTAGCTTTAAGTTCAACCTCGAAGCCTCGTTTAATTTCATCCAAACTTAAAACACTCTTTAAGCATCCAATAACAATCACAGCTGCTAGTTGCATACGCCCATATAACTTTCTCTTGGGTCGAATAATTACTGTTTGTTTCAGATAATTGTGCATCATTGTTGGAGTCAGTAAATCTACTTCCAATGGACGCAAATAATTATTAGCCAAATCAATCACTTGATCTAAATGAAGTTCAAAATTTGGTAAATCATCCCATTCTGGTAAGCTCATTTTGGCAAAATCATCTAATTGTTTTGAATCCATCCTATCTCCTTCAATAATACTAATCGATAATTTGCACACCGATTCCAATTAAACCTGGACCCGTATGTACTCCTAGTGCGGGTGAAATATCTCCATTATAGAATTTACCCACATTCGGATATTTATTTTTAAATTCTGTACTAATTTCATTCATCAACGTTTCGTTAAGTCCATGAACTACAGCTAAGTTAAAATGTTTAGCATTTCCTATAGTATCATCGACCAACTGAAGCATTTTTTTAATAGCCTTTTTCTCGCCACGAGCTTTAGCTACTGGATAGTAAATCCCCTCATCATCACATGAAATAATAGGCTTGAGATTAATAATCGATCCGACAAGTCCCGCAACACGGCCAATTCGTCCGCCTGCAATTAAATATTTTAAAGATGGTACATAGAAAAATACCTTTGTCTGGTCAGCTACACGTTGAACTTCTTCAACTATTTTATCAAATTCCCAGCCTTCTTCAATCACTTCGCTCGCTCTCACTGCAGCAAAGCCACTAGCAATTCCAATATTTTTTGTATCGATCACTTCAATTTGAAGTTCAGGGAAATCTTTAGAATAAATTCCAACTTGCTGTGCAGTCCCTGATAATCCTGAAGAAATGCAAACTGCAATTACTTGTTTGTATCCACGTTCCATCAAATTGCTTAATGCCTTAGTAATTAGTTCCCCTTTAGGACTTGAAGTCGTTGGTAAAGGATTTGCCGTTGCTAATTTTTGGTAAAATTCGTCAGGTTCAATGGTTACTCGATCCTGATATTCTTCCTTACCAAAAAAGACTTCCATTGGAATCATTTCAAAATATTCATTATTAGCGATTTCTGCCGGCACATCTGAACATGAATCTACCAGTACAGCTACTTTTTTATTAATCATGCTAATTACCCCTATTTGTTTTAAAGACTTTCCATCTAGTTTATGAAACTAGTATAGCAATTTAGTTAACCCAAGTTGCTAATTCAAGATAACTTTTGCATATTTACGGGCTTTATTCCGTTACATTAAACTAATGATTGAAACAACACTGCGTCATTAAATGGTAGAATAGTTTTAACATCTTTAAGAACGCTGAGGTTACATCTTGAATAAAGTAGAATTAGCATCAAATTTTATCAAACAACATTTACATCAATTCCAGTGCCCAATTTGTAAATCGAACTTCAGTGAAGTTCAATCTGGGGCTTTAATTTGTGTTAATCATCATTCATTTAATATTGCAAAAAAAGGAAGTCTTTTCTTTTTAAACAATCCCGTCAATACCGAATACACCACCGAAATGTTGAGCTACCGCAATCAATTTTTAACAGCTGGATTTTTCAATCCTATGTTGGAAGAGGTTATTTCAAAAATTTCTGGTAATTTTATTTTGGATGCTGGTTGTGGAGAAGGAACTACTACTAAATGGATGGCTTCCCATTTTAACGGTGACTTTGTTGGTTTAGATATTTCTAAGCCTGCTATCAACATCGCTGGATCTGGTGTAGCTCCTGAACCTTATCCATTATTTATGGTGGGCGACTTAGCCCAATTACCTTTTGCAGATCAGGGTTTAACTACAATCGTTAATATTTTATCTCCTGCTAATTATCAAGAATTTGATCGCACATTAGCAGCTGGCGGAGAGCTAATCAAAGTTATCCCTGGAAACCATTATCTTAGCGAACTTCGTCAACTAGTTTATCCAGATGGAGAACACGCTACATACGATAATGCTCCCGTCAAAAATCATTTTATCGAACACTATGACCATGTTGAATTCACTAAGGTTAACTACAAATTTCCACTTAATGAACAACTATTTACCGCACTTTTCAATATGACACCTCTAACCTGGCAAGCTAAAGATCGTAAAGCAGCTATTTTGCAGGATGGTTTGAAAGAAATTACCGCCGAATTCGAAATCGGAGTAGTTCGTAGATAATAAAAATGCTTCAATCAACGTTAACGAATTGATTGAAGCA
>JALAGR010000141.1 GCA_022712335.1 Pediococcus sp.
CAATATATTGAAGGTTTTTATAATCCAAGAAGACCACATTCGGTAAATAATATGTTGGCACCGAATCAAAAAGAAGCTAAATATTTTTCAGAACTCAACTAAATTTCATAAAAGTTGTCTACTTTATTGACAATGATCCAACTCGACCTGTTGATCCCACTACAAAAATTTTCATGTTTTGCCTCCATCATTAATTTAATCTACTGCCATTATACAAAAAAGTTCTGCAAACTAGTTAAAAAAGTGGCTGATGGCCTTTGATTAAATTCCTTTTCAAACAAAAAAATATCCTCGATGATTAATCCGAGGATATTTCTTGTAGTCTAGTTCTTATTGAGCTTTCAGTGTAATTTGCTCACCAGCCACACCCAATTCGCTTTCAATGAGTTCTTTTAATTTTTCAATCGCAGCTTCAGCTCGTTTAGCTTGATCTGCATTGATGGCTTCAATCACCATCACAGCATCGGTCGTGTTATCTGTTAACATCGTTCTTTGTGCTTCTCGCCAATTGAAACAGCGACAAACTGCACCTGTTTCGTCATAATAAATCACTTCATCAGACAAAGCAGGCTCATCTTTGTCTGATCCTAAAGGGCGAAAATTTTCTCCGCCTTTTGCTACACCTAGGTGCATAACCCCGTCCAGCTTTTGTAAATCTTCACCACCACAAGGCACTCCATATTCTAACGAAATACTATTATAAATATCTACCAAAGGGTTGATTGGACTTAATGATTTTCCTTGGGATATTCGTTTTAGAAGTGCTTCAATTGAAGCCCGTGCTCCCTTTTTCTTCTTAAATTTAGAAAAAGCATCGCGCCATTCACTAATTACTGGATTATCTCGAAAAACATCGTTAGTAATATATTTTTGCGATTTATCTATCGCGTTATTCAATAACGCTTGGTACCTTCTTTCGCTTTCAGAGTGGTTATTAATTCCTCTAACTACTAAAACTTCAAAACGAGCTTCAGGGAACATTTGCCAAATTTCTTCATCGATCTTCAATGATTGCACCATAAATTCCTCCTTTTATTACTAGTCATGCCTATTGTCTACCAAAATAGATGCAATTGCAACAAAAAAGTTGGTAAATAAAAAACTCAATCCAAATTGAATTGAGTTTTTTCACTTAGCTAAAATTAGTTAAGCTTTGTCTTACCTTGTACTTCAAGCTTTTCGTTGAAGTCATAAACAACTGGTTCACCAGTAGCCATTTCAAGGTTGATGATATCTTCATCAGAGATATCTTCGATGTACTTGCTCAATGCACGTAGTGAGTTACCATGTGCAGCAATAATAACGTTCTTGCCGTCGATTAACTTAGGAGCAATTTCGTCTTCCCAGAAAGGAATAACACGTTCAAGAGTAACCTTGAGGTTTTCACCACCAGGGATGATACGTGGGTCTAAGTTAGCGTAACGACGGTCGTTTGCTGCTGAACCTTCGTCATCAGCACCCAATAGTGGAGGAAGAACGTCGTATGAACGACGCCATGTGTGAACTTGGTCATCGCCCCATTTTTCAGCTGCTTCAGCCTTGTTTTGGCCTTGAAGTGCACCGTAATGACGTTCGTTTAAGCGCCATGTCTTTGTTTCAGGAATCCATAGTTGGTCTGAACCTTCCAAAGCATAGTGCAAAGTCTTGATGGCACGAGTTAATACTGAAGTGTAAGCTTGATCGAATTCGATTCCAGCTTCCTTGATTAACTTACCAGCGTTTTGTGCTTGTTTAACACCTTCGTCACTAAGATCTACATCAACCCAACCAGTGAATTGGTTTGATAAGTTCCATTGACTTTGTCCATGACGGATCAAAACTAATTTTGCCATATCGTTTAAATACCTCTTTCTTGAATTAAATTTCTAACATTACAATTTTACAATTTTTAAGCGATTAGTACAAACCGAAAATGAAGAAGTTTACTTAAATAACAGTGTAATCAAACAAAAAAGGTGACTTCAAAAGTCACTTTTTCAATAAAAATCATTTTTATGCTTCTTCGTCTTTAGTAACTTTTAATTTATCCTTAGATTTAGACTCTGATTTATCTTTTGCTTTAGATGCTGTTACTTTAGCAGCACTACTACTCGATTCATCTTCTTTTTCAGAAGAAGAACTACTCTCTGTAGCACTACTTTCTTCTTGAGATTCTGAAGTCGACTTGGAAGAACTTTCTATATCACTTTTTTCGCTCACTGGTTGTTCAGGCGCGGGCGCAACAGAAGGTCCTGGTCCTCCATACTGTGGAAATGTTTGTTGATTCGAACTAGTACTAGCACTACTTTGATTGTCGTCTGGTGTAGTATCCGTACTAAATGAACCTTGGTCTGCAACAATCCCAGCGTTGTTAAAGCGTTGAAGCACTAAAACTTGATCATAAATTGTTTTATAGTAGCCTTTTTCAAATTCCTTGTTGCTTAACAAACTGTCAATTTCTGAATTAGAACCATAGAAATTCCAAGCTGCGTTCATTTCTTTAGCAGTCTGCAATTGCTTATTAAATTTTTTAACGTTCCTTTTAATTTTATCGATTAATTTAATTTTAGTTTCGCTACGTTCCTTTAACGTTGTCGAAGCTTTTTCATAAGATGTTACCGCCTTATAATCGTTACGTGCACTAGTAAATTCATTGCGTTTGAATTCAGAAGTCGCCCGCACATAGCGTTTGGTTTGCGCAAGTAGATTAGTGGCATGTTGGTCATCTTTTTTCATGGTCAGAGCACGTGAAAAATAATTTTTAGCTACAGTATAATTAGCTTGTTCAATCGCTGTTTTTCCATTTGTGACATTACGATTATATTGAAGCTGCTCTGCACGATAATGTGAAACAGCATAGCCGCCAACAACGCCTGCTACTAGAAAAATTAATACTGCCCAAATCCATTTCTTCATTGCCTGACCTCCTTCTTATACCTGATTTATTATACCACGTAAATTAAATTTAACTTGTCCGATGATTCCAACATAATGCTTCACATTTGAAAAATTGGTCAACAAAGTTTATAACAGTGGTATAACTCTTTTATTTTTAGAAAGGATCTGAAAAAATGCTTGAGAAACAATTTTATAAATCGTTTTTAAAGCGGACATTTAACATTCCCGTACGTGTTAATTACTGGGATGGAAGTTCTGCAGTCTATGGAACGGGGGATCCTCAAGTCACCATAAACTTTAAAAAAGCAATCCCCGTTAAAAGCATTCTAAAAAACGCCTCGATTGCTCTTGGTGAAGCCTACATGGATGGAACAATTACCGTCGATGGTAGCTTGCAACAACTAATTACATCAGCTTATGAAAACGCAGATAGCTTTTTCCACAACAAAAAATTCATTCGTTTCCTTCCTAAACAGGGACATGACGAAAAAGAAAGTATGGAAGACGTACAAAATCATTACGATATCGGAAATGATTTCTACCGCCTCTGGCTTGATCCAACCTTAACCTATTCTTGTGCTTATTTTGAAAATGAAAATGATACACTTGAACAAGCTCAAATGAATAAAGTTCGTCATATTATTCGAAAACTTCATCCTCAACGGGGCAAAACTTTACTAGACATTGGTTGCGGCTGGGGAACTTTGATGCTGACAGCTGCTAAAGAATTTGACCTTAAAGTTGTCGGAGTCACTTTAAGTAAAGAACAATATGACCTTGTCAGTCAACGCATTAAAGACGAAGGTCTAGAAGGCGTGGCTGAAGTTCGCCTCCAAGACTATCGCGAACTAGGTGATGCTAAGTTTGATTACATTACCAGCGTTGGGATGTTTGAACATGTTGGTAAAGAAAACTTAGGAATTTACTTTGAAAACGTCGCTAAATACCTCAAAAATGATGGTGTAGCTTTGATTCACGGGATTACTCGCCAACAAGGCGGAGCCAATAACGGTTGGTTAAATAAATGGATTTTCCCTGGTGGATACGTTCCTGGATTGGTCGAAAATGTCGACCATATCATCGATAGTGGACTTCAAATCGATGATATGGAACCCCTTCGTCGTCATTATCAGCGTACTACCGAAATTTGGGATTTGAACTTCAATAAACATCGTGCTGAAGTTCAAGCTATGTTCGACGAGCGTTTTGTACGAATGTGGGATCTCTACCTTCAAGCCTGTGCTGCTTCATTCGAATCTGGAAACATCGATGTTATTCAATACTTGCTAACTAAAGGTGCTAGCGGTCGTGTACTTCCAATGACACGCGAATATATGTATGAAAAATAGTAATTAAAATTAATTTAGACCTGTTTTCGGAATTCTACCGGGCAGGTCTTTTTATTTTGGTATGATTCCTTAATCTTAATATGTGTTTCGTTCTATTATGAAGTAGTACAATAACCATATCAGCTAGCCCTAGATAAAAATCACAATCAAGGAGACGTCGTCTTATGGATAATTTAACTTGTTTAAAAAAGATGCGTCGCATCTTAGTTTTAACTAAAAATAGCCTAGCATATTCAAAAGATCCGTTTGATCGAGAACGATTAAACGAAGTAGCGAATATTTCCGCGGAAATTTTAGCATCCATTGCGAAGACTCCTATTAATACGATTGATAATACCTTTTTGAAGGATCAGGGATACCTTACTCCCAAAGTTGACGTTAGAGTTTTCTTTCAAAACAAGTATGGTGAAGTGCTGCTTGTTCAAGATCAATTTACCAAAGAATGGTCGTTACCTGGCGGTTTTGCAGAAATCGGCATGTCTCCCGTCGAAAATGCACGTAGAGAAGTATACGAAGAAATCGGTCGAAAAGCTACTATTGATGGTTTAAGAGCGATCTTCGATACCAATAAAAGTACAAAACATTTACAAGTAGCCCAGTATTATAAACTTATATTTTCTGGAACATTACTTGACGATACTGCTTTTAAAGCGAATGTAGAGATTTCAAACATGAGCTATTTCGCTCTAGATCAGCTCCCTCAGCTATCCATCAAGCGAACCAATCCAGAACAATTAACCATTGTAAATCAAGCAATAAAAGATGGAATTGTGTATGTGGAGTAGTATTCATA
>JALAGR010000142.1 GCA_022712335.1 Pediococcus sp.
ATGAGTGAAACAATGTGGTCGATCGGGTTTCAGAAACATTTACCCATCGATGAAAATGAGAGTTTGTTTTGTTTTGAAAAGGCGGTTCCTAAACCAGAGGGACGCGACCTTTTAGTAAAAGTAGATGCGGTATCAGCCAATCCGATTGATGTGGCTACTCGTAAAAATGGCGATGAAACGTTGGCTGAACCAAAAGTAATCGGCTGGGATGCAGTAGGGACAGTCGTGGCAAAAGGTGGCTCGGCTGGATTCTTCGAAATTGGTGACCGTGTGTTTTATGCGGGTTCGTACAAACGTGCCGGTAGTAATAGCGAATATCAACTAGTGGACGAACGAATTGTGGGGCACGCTCCACAAAATCTAAGTAACGCAGAGGCAGCCGCCATGCCGTTAACAGCATTGACAGCGTGGGAAGCACTCTTTGAACAATTAGAAATCGATCGAGACGATATCCGTGGTAATGCTGACAAGACCATTTTGATTATCAACGGTGCTGGTGGAGTTGGATCGATTGCGACCCAACTCGCACACCGAGCAGGATTGCATGTCATCGCTTCTGCATCACGTCCTGAGACAATTGATTGGTGCTTAAAGCATGGTGCTGATGCAACGGTCAATCACCGTCAGAATTTGGTTGAAGAAGTACGCAATTTAGGTACTCAGTATGTGGATTATATTTTGGAATTAAATAACATTGATGCACATTGGGATGAAATGGTGGAACTAATCAAACCAAACGGTCGAATTTCATCGATTACCCAAAATCGAGAACCCGTTGACCTTAAAGAACTCAAGCGAAAACGAGTAACTTTTGCGTGGGAATGGATGTATACCAAATCATATTACGAAACTCCAGATATGGAGACTCAACACGTTTATTTAAACGAAATATCGCGATTATTGGACGCTGGAGAGCTTGTTTCTACTTTGACTAAGCAATTATCCCCAATTAACGTGGAGAACCTTAAACGAGCTCATAAGCTGGTTGAGGGGAACCACATGATGGGTAAGATTGTGATTGAAAATAAAGAAGATTAGTTGAGAGGAAAGCCACGATAATGAATAAGATTAGATGCGCTAATGCAATTTGTATTAAAGATGGAAAAATTCTATTAACTCGCGAAAGTAATCAAGGTAAATATTATTTGCCAGGTGGTAAAATCGAGGAAGATGAAGCTTTGGTACCAGCTTTAAAACGGGAACTAAGTGAAGAATTGAACTTCAATTGGAATGGAAATGAAACTGATTTCTTGTTTACTTTTGAAGGTTCGGCAGTTAATTCACCTGAACAAAATGTTCAACTAAATTGTTTTTACGTACCTAACATTATCCCAGCAGGCGTTGGATTTGAAGTTCACGATTTCAACTGGATCAGTCTTAGTGAACTAAATAATGTTGCTCCCGTGGTGGTTGAAGCTCTAAAAGTTAATAAGCAACTTTTAAAAGATAAATACGTGGCTTAATCCTAATAAAAGAGGCTGAATCAAGAAAAAATTCTTGGTTCAGCCTCTTTTAATTTCTTTAAAGGTTCGCGATTATTTTTGATTGAGATATTGTTTAGCAGCTTCGATGGCTTTACCACCGTAAACAATGCCGGGGCCACCACTCATAAGAATTGCCACTTCAACAGTTTCAGCAATTTCTTCGATAGTTGCGCCATTTGCAACGGCGTCTTTAACATGCGAATTGATGCACCCCTCACATTTAGTAGCAACTGCGATGGCTAAAGCTGTGAGATCCTTTTGTTTTTTAGAGATGGCACCGTCAGCGAGCGCGGATTTGTGGAGGCTGAGAAAATTAGTCCCAGTATCGCCGATTAACTCGTACATGTCTTTGCTGCGGTTACGATCTGCTTGATTGGCTTCAATGTAATCCATAAAATGATTCCTCCAGTTTGGTTTTTGAAAACCTTTTCATTTTAAAGCTGGACTCAGAATATCACACCGTGTAAACACGGTCAATGACGATTAAACAGACTCAAGGTGCATTGTTACAGGTGTAATAAAAAAAGCCCGAACTCCATAAAGAGTTTGGACCGATAGATATTTTAAAATATTTATTTACGAGCCGATAGTGATAAATCCACACTTCTACCAAGCAGGTAAATTACAAAGGCTCCGATTAACATCACACCTAATTCGCCTAAGCTAACGGTTGTCCAAGTGTAGAAAAACGGAACTTTGAGGACGTAAGTTAATTCAATTGCAACTAAGAAGCCCATCAAAATGGTTGTAATTAAAACACAAACGGTCATTTTCAGCTTAGTATTTTCAATTGTGCGAACAACTAAGTAAACGACGGTAAGGGTGATGATGGTTGTAAGAGTTCCCCAAGTAATATCAATGATTCCAAGTGATGACTGGAAGTTGGAAATCAAAACTCCAAGTGAAATTCCCCAAATATAACGTTTGTCATAAATAACCAAGCAGTTTAGCATTTCAGCCAATCGAAATTGGATGGGACCGTAGCTAACGGCAGAAAAGACAAACGTAATGGCGACGTAAAGTGCCGCAATAATTGCAGATAAAACAATCTCTCTGGTACTCATTTTAGAACTAGACATATTAAATTCTCCTTTATAACGAAAACGTTACTAAATTACTATGGCCAAAGGAACCCAAAACAGGGAGAAGTGCCATAGATGGTACAAAATTTCTGACAGATTCTATCATAACAGTTCTATATTAATTGCAAAAGAAGCTGAACTTCAAATTAAGGTTAAATTTCAGTTTTAACTCTCAAGAAAGCCTTTACATTTTGGTAGAAATGAATCATGCTAAGACTGTATAAAAAATAAGTAAGGGGATCTAATTTTATATGATTAAGTTAAACAACGATCGCCTAGAAGTTGAAATTGATA
>JALAGR010000016.1 GCA_022712335.1 Pediococcus sp.
GTCTGACGTACTTGTCGAGGCTGAGTCGCTGGTTGATGATGAATCGGAATCCGACGTACTTGTTGATTCTGAATCGCTCGTTGAACTTGATTCAGAGTCCGATGTACTTGTTGATGCTGAGTCTCTTGTTGAACTGGATTCGGAATCTGACGTACTTGTTTAGCTTTGCATATTTTTAAAAACATGCGTTTCACACTCAGTATTATCTGTGCATTCTTAATTTTCGTTACCGGATTTTTCTTTAACGTTATTTCACCATTTTATTTAGAAAATACGTTAGGTTTACCTGCTAACTACGCTGGCTACGTTTTAATGATTTTCCCAATTGTGAACGTTGTGGTCGCTCCGCTAGCCGGTGCCATTTCAGATAAAATTGGTTCTGAAAAACTAACTTTCGTTGGTTTATTCGTAATTCTAGTTGCACAATTCGGCTACATCACTACTAATATTGCAACACCACTATGGTTGTTCATGATTTTCATCGGGTTAAACGGTCTAGGAAACGGGATTTTCCAAGCACCTAACAATGCCCTCGTGATGAGTTCTGTCGAACCTAAAGATTTAGGAATTGCTGGTGGGATTAACTCACTTGCTCGAAACCTTGGAATGGTAGTCGGAATTTCATTTGCTACAACCGTTCTCTTCTCAGCAATGAGTCATACAGCCGGACGCACTGTTACTTCTGTTGTACCTGGTCATCCAGAAATTTTCATTGCCGGAATGCACGTTGCATTTACCGTTTCATTTACGATTTGTTTGATTGCCACTCTCATTACTGGTATTCGTTTGCTCCGTCGTGATAAATAAAAAAATAGCTGAAGCAGTTAGATTCTCGCTGCTCAGCTATTTTTTTATTTTGTAGTGGTTGATGATGACGTCGTACTTGCCGTCTTCGTCAATGTCACTACTGTCGTCTTATATTTACCATTGCGGTAGTATCCTACCGTAATTTTGTCATTAATTTTATGTTTGTATAACGCTTCGCGGAGTTCAGCAGTGTTGGTGATTGCCTTATCGTCCACTTTAGTGATTACATCGTACTTTTTCAATCCTGCTGTTTTTGCTGGTCCATTATTAACTTCCATCAATACAGCGCCGTCTGTTACACTCGAAGGTAATTTAAGAATTGATTTTTGTTGCGTCGACGAAACTTGCGTTATATCTACAAGAGCCACGCCTAACGCTGGACGTGTGATTTTTCCATCCTTGACTAACTGATCAATAATCGTCACAACTTCGTTAGCCGGAATCGCAAATCCCATTCCTTCAACCGTTGTCGAATCACTACCGCTAGCTGAAAGTTTCATCGAATTGATTCCGATTACTTGTCCAGCTAAATTAATTAGCGGACCACCCGAATTACCCGCATTGATTGCTGCATCTGTTTGAATAACAGTTGCTTCACCGTTACTTTGGCCACTTTCAGTCGTTGTTTCAACTGTCCGCTTTTTAGCCGAAATAATTCCTTGTGTTAACGACGTTGCATATTCAGATCCCAGTGGTGAACCAATCGCCAAGGCTGTTTCTCCAACCTTAATATTATCGGAATTCCCAAAACTAGCCACAGTTGTTACTGTAGAAGAATTAATCTTTAAAACTGCCAAATCCGTTACACTATCGGTTCCAACAATTTTTGCTGGAAGTTTTTTACCATTACTCATGATAATTTCAAGGGAGCTAGAGCCGCTTACCACATGGTTATTAGTTACAATATAAGCTGCGTCGCCACTCTTCTTATAAATAACACCCGAACCTTCTGAAGCCGTTTCAAGCTTCGACGAATCACTTGATGATTTACTAGAAGAACTCGATTCGTCTCCAAAAATTGAACTGATAATACTATCAGAATCGCTACCTGTACTTGCTTTTTGAAGATTAATTACTGAAACAACCGAATTTTTAACCGTAGAAAATGCCTTAGATGATTGACTGCTTACGTTAACTTTAACGTTGCTCGTCTTAGTTGACCCAGTTGCATTCGAACCTGTAGGAACCGCAGTGTTCGATGATTCCATTTGATTATGGATAAAACTAGCTCCACCATATGCAACACCACCACCTAATAAACCTGCAATAGCTGCAATCATGACTGTCTTGTTCATTTTCATAAGAATGCGCGGAAATTCCGCTCCCCCCTCATCTAAAATTGATTTTAATTTCATTGTACATGGTAAATACGATAGTTATGTGAATTTAGCACTCGAAATTTTAAAAATTTTATTAAATTAGGGTTAATGGATCAGCTATTTCATGGTCTGTATCCAAAATTTGAAAATCATGACCAACGGCCAAATCGTGATTTTGCATTATCGAACTTACCGTTAAATGTGCCAATTCTTTCATATTATTGTGGAGACTAAGATGTCCTAGGTAAATCTTTTTGGTACGGTTTCCGATGACATCCATCAAAGCGTTCGCACCATCTTCATTGGATAAATGACCGTGATCTCCCATGATTCTTTGCTTCAATGGCCATGGATAACCACCCATTCGAAGCATTTCTGTATCATGATTCACTTCAAAAAGATATCCATCTGCATTCTTGATTGTTCCTGCAATCCGATCGGAAACATAGCCTGTATCTGTTAAAATCACAAATGATTTTCCATCATGATGGAACTCGTAAAATTGAGGTTCAGCTGCGTCATGCGAAACTGAAAAGCTTTCGATATCCAAATCATCTAAAGACTTTGTCGTATTCGGATCAAAAACAAATTTTTGTTCAGTTGGAACTTTACCGATTTTACCGCCAATTGCATCCCAAGTTCCTTGGTTAGCATAGATATCGATTCCATACTTCCGAGCCAATACGCCCACACTTTGAATATGGTCCGAATGTTCATGTGTGACAAAGAGTGAATCGACTTCGCTAATGTCACGGCCAACGCTATCCATTAGGCCAGCAATTTTTTTACCACTTAATCCTGCGTCGACCAACACCTTGCGTTCTGGTGTTTCAATATATGTTACATTTCCCGTACTCCCACTTGCGAGTACGCTAACTTTCAAACCATCTTCGCCCATCATTAGACCTTCCTACTTAATTTAACTTCAATTTAAACAAAATTTGAACTTCAACTGAAGCTCGAATTTTTACTGTTCTGTCGTGCTAGCTGTGTCGCTAGAACTTTCATTTGAAACTGTAGTTCCTACTGAAGACGAGCTTGTTTCATCGGAACTAGTGCTAGTTTCTTCTGTAGAACTTATTGCACTTGAATCAATGCTTGTTGTTGAACTGGAACTACTAGTAGTCGATGAATCATCACTAGACTGCGTTTCAGCAGTAGTAGCGGTAACCGTCTGAGCAATTTCCTCTTCACGATCTTTTTTGATCAACACTCCTGAAAAGGCGTTGATTCGCTTAATCTGGATTCCGGTACTACTTTTACTTTTCACACCAATAATCCATGTCGGAACATATACTACTCCGTTATCTGTCGTAAGTAAATTCGTATAACCTAGGTCCGCCCATTCAATTTTAGAATTATTTTGAATTTCATTATATTGATATAACCAAGTTAGCGCACGTGTTTGACTAATTAATTCACTTTCTTCACGTAACTGCTTTTCATTCACAAGATGACCTTGAGAATATCCAGTAACTTCATTACTTGCATTAACATAGAAAATTAACTTGGCCGCTTTAGAATAAACTGCATGGCCATCAATCATTTGGGTGTAGATGACCTGATTTGAACTACTCAAGTTGGCATTGTAACGATACTCCGTACCAAAAACAACGTTGTACCGATTTTTGATAAACGGATTGAGCGTTTTTTGAGGTTGCTTGGGATCAATTGTAAATCCTTCATCCAAAGTACTTTCTACACGATTATCAACTACTCGTGCGCTTTGATCAGCAAGATGTTTGATGTCATCTTTTAATGAATTATCGACCGTCGCACTTGCATAATATCCACTCGATTTTTTATCTGAAAGTGGCATGTAAGTAATCTGATCATTTCGCATCTCTTTTAAAATTGTTGAATTTTCGCTTGAATTCGATGACGATGTCGTCCCTGCTTCTAGTTGGTACTGCCAGTAGGAACCAAATAGATAAGCGTTTAGAATGGCGAAGACGACTATAAAGATAACTTCTATTCTTCTAAAATCCATTTCGTCCCTCCTTAGCTAACTAGATCGCGATATGATGTCCAATCGCCATGATATTTAATAAACCACGTTGGTTCAAGTTCAACAGTAGAATTAGTCTTGCTCGTACTTGGACGCTCATATCCGATATCAATATCTTCAATTTTATCCGTGTTAATTCCGCTATATTCCAATTCATCTAACATATCTTGAGTACTAGGTAATTCTTTATCACTCTTTGAAGTTGGTACAGGCACATCAAGGTTATAAATCGAAAATGACGTAGTAGTCTGCTTTGATTGACGAGAAACTTTGATGGTATCTAATCCATCACTATTGAAAATTGGGAATCCTGCCACGAAGTCTCTAAATTCAACTTCTCGATCATTATCATGGAAATTGAAATAGCGCATGTTATCAACTTGCACACCCAGTTGTTTCATTTGATAGAAACTCTGTTCAATGTTTTTCTTTAAACTCTCATTGGTGTCGCCCGCTTTGCTTGTGTCATTAAACGTTACAAAACCATCGTTTTTAATTAAGAGCCGCTTTGTCGTATCGCTCGAAACGTATTCGGTTCCGCCTTTGACCTTTTTAGTATCAATCGAATCCGCATCCGTGTTGGTTAACAAGTTAGCAGTGAAGACACTACTACTTTCTTTATTAACCAAAAAACTATAGTACGGTACCTTAACCGAATTTTTGTATTCATTGATTAGATTATGATTCATAATCATTTCTTTAACGGCATACTGTTGATCCGCACTTTTTGCTAATTTACGCAGATTTTTTAAACTTTGCGCAGAAACTTTAGCTTGATAAACATCATATGTCTTATCA